>NZ_JBEXCS010000055.1:0-61261 GCF_040605395.1 Streptomyces sp. NPDC005648
TATCCGTCCTCGGTCGGGCGCCACTGCCAGCTCGAGAACGCACCGGCGCCGGACGCCCGCCGCTGCGGGCGGACACCCCCCGTCCCGTCCCCTCCCCGCCGTACGCGCCTGCACGACGCCCAAGCCCACATGGCCTTCTGCCCGAGGGCGCCTGCACGCCCTGCCTTTCAGGCGCGCAGGACCGACGGCACATGGCAACGCCGCCCACCGGCACGCCTTTCAGGGGCGCGGGGAACTGCGCGACCAGCCACGACGGCGCCGCACTGTGATGCACGAGGCCGACGGCCCATGGCAACGCCGGGCGCCGGCATGTTTTTCAGGGGCGCGGGGAACTGCGCGACCGGCCACGACGGCGCCGCACCCGCCCTACGACCGCCCCCCAGCCCGTCGCCGCAGCAGAAGCAACCCTCCCGCGACGCTCGTGATCCCCGCGGCCGCGGCCCAGCCGACGACCTCGCCGGAACCCGTGGCCGCAAGGTCGGACCCTGAGGGTGGGGCCGATACGGCGCCCGACGCGGGTGTGGTTGAAGGCGCCGCGCTGGAAGGAGCGGGCGCGGCTGCCCGCGGCGTCCTGTCCCGGGTGAACGCCAGTGTGCCGAAGCCGAGTTGGTCGTAGCCCCCGCTGTTGGGCCCGTAGTCCCCACCCCCACCCTCGGGCGCGGACTTGGCGGCGATCCGGGTGAGATACGTCGCCGACAGCCCCCGCCGCTTGGTGTAGTGGTTGGCGATCATCGCCCAGATGGGCCGCGTCATGGCGGGATCCACGGAAGCCGCCGCGCCGGCCGTCTCGGAGCCGGACCACCCCCCGATCGCTCCCTTGCGACGGGTGTTGGCGGTGTAGGGAACTCCTCCGCCCATGGCCCACTTGGCGACATACTGCGCCCCCTTGAGGAACCGGCTGTCGTCGTAGCCGTACAGGTCGATCCCCTGGTTCCACGCCATCTCGCAGAACGTGCCCATGAGCCCGACGCCGAGCAGCGCGTGCCCCTGGTCGCGGCCGGCCTCCAGCCATTCGCCGAGTCCGTCGTCGTACACGACGGGAATCGCGTTCTTGATCGAGCCGAGGCCCGCTCCGTGCTTGAAGTAGTCGACGGCGCGGGCGACTTGGGCCCGGTCGTCGCAGAAGATGCCGGTGGCGAGGACGCAGGCCATGGCGGCGAGGTCCCAGTTGGTCCAGTAGTTGGTGACGACCGCGTTGTTGTGGTGGACGAGGAAGTCGTCGCTGAGGGGCGAGAAGACCTTCGTGAGCATCTCCTGGAAGCGGGAGAGGGCGAAGTCGGGGTGGGTGCGGACCAGTTCGGCGGCGTTGGTGGCCTGGTAGCCGTAGAGACCGGCGGCGAGAAAGCGGTCGGCCGATCCCTGGAGTGAACTCAGCTTCGCGGACCATGCGTTGAGGATCGCCACGGCGGTGTCGGCGTGGGCGGCCTCGCCGCTGACGTGGTAACGCAGGGCGTTCTGGTACGCGGCGTGGAGGTCGTTGTAGAGGACGGCGTAGTTCTGCGGGCTGCCCGCGCCGCGGTAGACGACCGGTTGCGGGTTGGGCCTCCAGCCGCTCTGCGCATGCCGGTTGGCGGTCAGCTTCGCGTACCCGGCGGTGTAGGGAGCGGCGCCCGCCTTCACCTTGCTCGCCATCCGGGCCAGGTCGGCGCCGGTGTGCAGAAGACCGGGGTGCGCGAAGGTGCCGCCCGCCGCGTGGGCGGGGCCGGCCCCGGTGGCGGTGGCGATGCCTACGGCTCCGGCCGCGGCGCCCGTCGCCTTGAGCAGGGTGCGGCGGCTGATCCGTCGTGTCGTATGCATGCTCAGGAGACGGACCTGCGCCGGCCCGATAACGAAAACACGGCCACCCGGCGGGTCCCTTCAGGCCCTGCGGTCGGCCACCGCCCACGACGCCGCCGCGACCGCCCCGGCCACCCCGAACACCGCCGGCCAGGCGCCCACCTTCTTCGCCAGCGGATGCGATCCCGCGAACGCGGCGACATACGCGACCGTCAGCGCCCCGGCCGCCTTCCCGCTCGCCCGCTCCCGCCACTGCTGAGCGGCCGCGGCCCCGGCGACGGCCAGCACCGCCCCGCCCAGCTGCCGCTTCCTGGTCCAGCGGGCCACGCCGTACCCACCGACGAGCCCGGTCGCGGCGACCACCGCACTGGGAACCCTGGCCATGTCTGCCTCCACACCTGTGAACCGAATGAGCTGCTCCGAGGCTAATGCCGGCGCCGCACGGTCACGGAAGGGGGAGGGGGGCCGTCCGGCGCAGATGGGTGTCGATCAGGTCGTACGTCGCCTCGGGCCGCTCGATGTGCGGAAGGTGACCCGCCTCGGGGACGACTTCCAGCCGGCCGTCGCCGAAGGCCTTCGCGTACGCGGCGCCGTAGGCCGGGGTGACGATCCGGTCGCTCTCTCCCCACACGAGGAGGGCGGGCTGCCGTACCCGGCCCAGCCGGTGCAGCAGCTTCGGGTCGTGCATGTTCGGGTCGCCGGCGAGGGTGCGCATCGTGGTCATGTTGCCCTGGCGGCGGGCGAGTTCGGCGGCGGGGAGGGTCGTCGGGTCGATGTGGTAGCGGTCCGGGTCGTGCCACGAGTGCTCGGCGGCGGCGCGTGGGTCGAGGGCGAAGAAGTCGGTGATCGGCTCGGAGTCGACGTACACCCCTACGGCATTGATCAGGACCAGTCCGCTGATGCGGTGCGCGGTGTCCCGTACGGCCATCTCCGCGGCGATCCATCCGCCGAGCGAGGAGCCGATGACGAGTACGTCCGTGAGGTTCTCGTCCTCCAGGAGGTGGAGGTAGGTGAGGGCGAGGTCGTCGATGCCGGTGCACCAGTCGGGGAGCGGGGTGCCGTCCCAGCCGGGGTGGACCGGGGCCAGCACCTGGGTGTCGGGCCGGGTGAGGTGCTGGACCAGGCCGGCGACGGTGGCGGGGCCTCCGCCGCCGTGCAGGACGAGGACGGGGCGGCGGGGCGTGGGTGTGGTCGTGGACGCGGTGCGGGCGGTGGCGGGGGTAGTGGTCATGGAGGGAGTGTAACTAAACATCTTTATATAAGCTAGTTGTGTTGTGGAGGTAGACTGGGTTCATGCACGGCGACCCGCATATTCAGCTCCAGCTTCTCGGCCGCGCGGTGAAGCAGGCCCAGTACCGCCAACACCGGGCGCTGGACGGCGCGTTGGCGACGGTCGGGACGACCCTCGCGCAGTGGGACGCCCTGCGCGCGATCAGCCGTAGCCCCGGCGCCTCGGCGCGCGAGCTGGCCGCCGCCACCTTCCAGACCGAGCAGGCCTTCGGGACCCTGGTGGGGCGGCTGGCCGGGCAGAGTCTGGTCGACCGGCGGCCGGGACGGGGGCGGCGGATCGAGCATCACCTCACCGCGGCCGGGGAGCGAGTGCTGGAGGCGGGGCACGCGGTGGCGGACGAGGTCCTGGCGGAGTGCTTCGCGGGGCTGGGGGAGCCGGACCGGGCCGCGTTGCTGGAACTGCTTCAGCGGCTGAACGACCCCTCCTCGTACGCACGTTGATGGGAAGTATCCGGAGTTGATGGCAGCATCGGCTGACATGGAATTCTCCGAGGTGGTCCGTCGTCGCCGCATGATCCGGCACTACTCCGACAAGCCCCTGGCCCCGGAGGTGATCGAGCGCATCCTCGCCTCCGCCCTACGAGCGCCCTCGGCCGGCTTCTCCCAGGGCTGGGCGTTTCTCGCCCTCACCGACCCGGCCGACCGCGCCCGCTTCTGGCCGTTCGTCCCCACCCGGGTCGAGAAGACGCCGACCATGCAGGACGCTCCGCTGGTCGTCGTACCGCTGGCTCACAAGGCCGCCTATCTGGCGCGTTACGCCGAGCCGGACAAAGGGTGGGAGGACCGCGCCGAGGCGCGCTGGCCCGCCCCGTACTGGCACATCGACACCGGCATGGCGGCCCTGCTGATGCTGCTGACCGCCGTCGACGAGGGCCTCGGTGCCTGCTTCTTCGGCATCATGCCGGAACATCTCCAGCCGTTCCGGGCGGAGTTCGGGGTGCCGGAGGAGTACGACCCGATCGGCGGAATCACCGTCGGATACCGCGCGGAGGACGCGCCCGCACAGAGCGCCCGGATCGCGGAACGGCGGCGGGGGATGGGGGATGTGATCCATCGGGGGCAGTGGGGGAGGGTGGACCCGGGCGGTCGGCGCGGATAGAGCCGCCACTTGGCACGCCGAGAGGGGCGCCCCGAGGGGATGCGGCAAGGGGCGCCCGAGGGGCTGCGGCAAGGGGCCCCCGAGAGGCTGCGGCAAGAGGAGCCCGAGGGGCGGCGACAACCGCGCGATGCGTGGGTGGCGCGACCTCGATGTCAGTGGTGTCTTCTACGGTTCGGACATGACGCAATCGCCATCGCGACCCCACTGGATCCACCGCGCTCTGCCGCACCACGAGGAGACCAACGTCGTCTTCTTCCGCGGCCTGACCACGGACACCCTCACCCAGGGCCTCCTGGGCCAGCGCCGCGTACCCCTCGCGTACGGCAAGGGCTCCGACTGGAGCGTCATCCTGCACGACCTGTTCGGCTGGAACGACGACGACTACAGCGAGGCCGACTACGGCCCGCTGTGTGCGGCCGGCGGCGAACTCGCCGTCTTCGTGACCGAGCCGTGTGTCGCGAAGGCCCACGGCCCGTGGTTCTCGTACTACCGCGACGGCCGGCTGATCACCGGCTTCAGCTTCGAGAACCTACGGGACCCGTGGGGCGAGGACCCGGACCTGCTGCGGCCCGCGCTCGCGGAGGCGCGTCTGGTCGGGCCGGAGGCGGACCTGGACCGGGAGGACGACGAGGAGCGGACGGTGGAGGCGATAGCCGGCTTCTTCCGCCTGCCCCAACTGGACATGCCCTGAACGGGGGTGTGGTGCTCCGCCCCCTCATGCTCACTCCCAGAGGCTTTCCGGGTACTTCGGTCCGCCGAGCTTCACCTGCGTGTCGTAGCCGCTGCCCGTGAGGTTCACGTAGATCGAACTGTTGGCGACCGGGTTGATGAACAGTCCGCCGGTTCCGGGGTACCGGTTGTTTGTGGTGTAGGTGCTGAAGCGCTGGTTCTTACGGCCGTTGCAGGTCCAGATCACCAGGCCGACCCCGCTCTTGTACTTGCCGCCCGGGACGTCCATGCACAGGCTCGTGTTGAACGAAGGGTGGAAGTAGACGCCGCCCTGGGCCGCCTTCTCGATGCACCACACCTCGTTCTTCTGAGGGCTTCCCGAGGTCTGCGAAGTGATCACCCAGGAGCCCTTGCCGCCGTAGCCCGCGTCGTTCATGTACCTGAGACCGCTGAAGTTCTGGAAGGTCTCCTTGTGGGCGCACTTGTTCGCGGCGGGAGCGGTGGGCATGCCCGGGGCGGCGGCTGCCGGTCCGGTCATACCGGCCGTGGTCGCGCCGCACAGCGTGCCGACGATGAGCGCCGTCGCGAGCAGCCCACGCCGTAGCACCCTTCGGCCGGACTGTACGCTCCTGCCCGCACCGGATCCGGTCCTCGCCCATGTCCGCGCCTCGGCCCTGTCTTTGTGACTGGTCATCTTGCCCGCCCTCCCGTTTCCCACCCGTCGCGGCCGCTTGGCCGACGTCAGGAGTGTGGACTCGGAGCAGCGGGGAGGGCGTCAAACGGGTGGTTGATGTCCGGGTAAACCTCTGTGGTAGCCGGGCTTCACCGCGGGTCCTCGGGCGGCGCGGCCGGCGGTTCGGCCGGTCTGGTGCCGTCCGTTCCCTGAGCGGCGTCGAACTGCTCGGCCACCCGTCCGATCTTCGCCAGCCGGACCAGGACGGGCCGGGACAGCACCTGTTCGATGTCATGCAGAGCGACGATCAACTCCTCCACGCCGTCCAACGGGATGTCCTTGTCCGCGTGCAGGAGAACCGCGCGGTACTCCTCGGGGGAGACGGCTCTGCCGGGCAGTTCGATCGGTTCCTCGCCGCTGTCCGCGACGAGCAGCGCCGGAATCGAGGTGTCGAGGGCCAGCGCGAGGGCGGTCAGCTCGGTCGCCGTGAACGAGCGACGCCCGCGCTCGGCCTGGTGAACCGCCTGCCGACTCCACGGCCTGCCCAGATACCGGCCCACCGCCTCACCCAACTCGGCGAGCGACATCCGCCGGGCCTCCCGCAACCGCGCGATCTGCCGCCCGATGGCTTCCTCGACTCTCATGCCGCCCTCTCTTCACCGTTGCCGCCGTGTCATTCCCCAGAATGACAGATTAATCCCAGGATTGACGGACGCTGCACGGGCTCCTACCGTCATTGCAGGGCTTTCGCTGTCACTTCAAGCGATGACGCGGGATGGTGCGCGAGATGGCGCGAGTGACGTGTGGCGACGTACGCCTGTCGATGATTCCGAGCAACGGAGGCAGCAGTGCAGGACTTTCACCTGGAACCCGTGACCGCGGGGAAGGACGGAGCCGTGCTGAGGGTCGGCGGCGAGATCGACGTCTACACCGCACCGAAGCTGCGCGAGGCGATCCTCGAACTCGTCGACGCCGGCGCATCACACATCATCGCCGACCTCCGCGAGGTGGAGTTCCTGGACTCGACGGGCTTAGGAGCCCTGATCGGCGCCCAGAACCGCCTGCGTACGCGGGACGGCTCGTTCCGCCTGGTCATCGCCTCGGACCGCATTCTCCGGATCTTCCGCATCACTGGGCTGGACAAGGTGTTCGAGATTCATGCGTCGGTGGCGGATGCGGTTGCGGGTGAGGCGTACTGGGAGAGGATCGTTGCGGACGAGGGGGGGTGAGGCGAACTAAGGTGCGGGATATGCGGTTGCTTGTTCTCTTCGACCTGGACAACACCCTCGTGGACCGACAGAAGACGCTCGCTGAATGGGCCGTCGAGTTCGCCACGCGGCATGGTCTGGAGGGCGAGGAGCAGAAGTACATCTTGGGCATGGTTGCCGAGAGGGCTTATCCGTCCACCTTTGATTTGATCCGCAACCGGTACCGGCTGTCCATGTCGACTGTGGAGCTGGGACCTGTCCCCGAGTGGTGGACACCTCTGAGCCCGGCCCCGGCAGGGGCCGGGTAGGAGGGATCTCTTATGGTGATGAAGGTCTACTCGCCCGAGTTCAAGGCGGACGCTGTCGCGCTGTACCTGTCGGACCCGAGCCACACCTTCGAGGGCATCGGCAAGGATCTGGGAATCAGCCGGGAGACGCTGCGTAACTGGGTCCGGGCCGAGCGGGCCCGCCATGGCGGGGGTAGCACGACGAGCACGAGCACGGAGAAGAACACGGTGGATTCCCCGCCGACGGCCGAGGAGCTTCAGGCCGAGAACGAGGCCCTGCGCCGGGAGCTGGCGGCGGTGCGCAAGGACATGCAGAAACTGGCCACCGAGCGTGACATCCTGCGCAAGGCGACGAAGTTTTTCGCACAAGAGATGACCTGGTGAACCGCTGCCAGTTCATTGAGGACCACCACCACGCCTGGGGCGTGAAGCGGTTGTGCCAGGTGCTGGAGGTGGCTCGCTCCAGCTTCTACAAGTGGCGGGCCGGCCGCGAGGCCCGCGCCGCGCGCGAGCGGGCCGATGCCGTGCTTGCCGAGCGGATCCGGGCCGTGCACGCGGAGTGGGACGGCACCTACGGTCGCCCCCGGATCACCGCCGAGCTGCGCGATGAGGGCGAGCGTGTGAACCACAAGCGCGTCGGGCGGGTGATGCGGAAGTTCGGCATCGCCGGGCTGCGGCTGCGCAGGCGCCAGGTCACCACCGTGCCCGAACCGTCCGCCACACCGGTGGCCGATCTGTTCCGGCGCGACTTCACCGCGAGCGTGCCGAACACCAAATACGTCGGCGACATCACCTACCTGCCGGTGGGCGACGGCGAGTTCCTGTATCTGGCGACGGTGATCGACTGCTTCTCGCGCCGCCTGGTGGGCTGGTCGATCGCCGACCACATGCGCACCGAACTGGTCACCGACGCGCTCAGGGCCGCCGGGCGCACCCGCGGCAGCCTGGCCGGAGCCGTGTTCCACAGCGATCACGGAGCCCAGTACACCTCTCGCGAATTCGCTGGCGTCTGCGCCGAGTTGGGGGTGCGGCAGTCCATGGGCGCAGTCGGCACGAGCGCGGACAACGCACTCGCCGAGTCGTTCAACGCGGCCCTCAAACGCGAGACGCTCCGGGGCGCTCGCCGCTACGACGGGGCCCGTGCCTGCCGCCTGGCGGTCTTCCGCTGGACCACCCGCTACAACACCCGCCGACGACACTCGGCGAACGGACAACAGGCACCGATCGCCTACGAACAGAGGTCAGCTACCATCACACTCGCCGCATAACGACACGAACAGGTGTCCACTCCTCAGGGGCAAGGCCCGCTGTGGCGCGCGTACTGCGCCGACATGGCGGCATTGGTGTCGTGTCGAGCCGAGGTCCTCGACGGCTTGGACGAGCTGCGTGGCGCCGGTTGGCGAGTGGGGATAGCGACCAACGGTGCGGTGGACATCCAGTGCGCCAAACTGCAGGCCACCGGAATTGCCGAGCGGGCGGACGGTGTCTTCGTCTCTGGGGAGGCCGATGCACGCAAACCGCAGATCCGGCACTTCGCCCTGGCTGCGGCGCGCTGCGGCACCGTGCTGGGCAACGGCGGGTGGATGGTCGGCGACAACCCGGTCAACGACATCGGCGGTGGACGCTCCGCGGGGCTGAGCACCATCTGGGTCGAGAACCAACGTTACTGGCCGCCGGACGATCCCGGTCCGGACCACACTGTGCCGCATGTACGCGCTGCCATCGACCTGCTTCTACTGCACTCCTCCGGCCAGGCAAGGACAACGACATGACGTACACCGTCGGGCTGCTGCACCCCGGCAGCATGGGATCGGCCTTCGGCGCCCAGCTGCGCGCCCGAGGCCACGTCGTCCTGTGGTGCCCCGACGGACGCAGCGACGCAACCCACCGCCGGGCCGAACACGCGGACCTCCAAGCAGAGGCGCTGCCCGAGCTTGTCTCCCGCTGCGACGTCCTGTTCTCGCTTTGTCCTCCCGCCGCGGCGGAGGAGACTGCTGCCCAGGCGGCTGAGGTCGGTAGGGCCCGCGCGGGCACGATCTATGTCGAAGCGAACGCCATCTCGCCTTCGCGCGTGCAGCGCATCGCCGAGAGTCTGGCCCCGACGCTGGTCATCGATGCCGCCGTGGTCGGCTCGCCTCCGGTGGGTGGCAAGTACCCGACGCTCTATCTGTCCGGCCCCCGCAAGCAGGCGGAGCGGATCGCTGAACTCTTCGCCGGATCCGATGTGCGGACCCACGTTCTGGGTGAAGGCATCGGGAAAGCTTCCGCACTCAAGCTCGCGTACTGCAGCTACCAGAAGGTCTCCCGCGTGCTGGCGGCCGTCGCGTACGGAGCGGCGGACTCGTACGGTGTCGCGGACGAGCTACTGGAGATCGCGGCCAAGCGGACCCGCAGCTACCTCGTGGAGACCGACTACATACCCAAGACCGCTGCCCGCGCCTGGCGTTGGGGCCCGGAGGTTGAAGACGCGGCGGCTCTGCTCGCTGATGCCGGGTTGCCTGACGAACTCATGCGCGCCGCCGCCGCGACACTTGCCCGATGGGACAGCAGAAGGGACGAACACCTGGAGATCGCTGAAGCATTGCAAGCCTTGCGTGTCGAAGGTGACTGAACCACCCGAGTCGAGTGGGGAGCGAGCGCCGGGTCGCTGACCGCGCAGCCGTCAGGAACGAGGTGACGTGGCGCAAACGATGTCGTCGATCCTCTGTGCGGCCTCACGAGGCGCCGTCACATCCGTGTCCACTCGCAACTCCCATTGAGCCTGTGGATGACCTGCAAGATCGGCCCGAGTGGCGTCCCACGCGGCAAGGCGAGCAGCCGTGTCGGTGTCTCCTCGCTGCGGTGAGCGTCGGGCGGTGGCCTCCTTCGAGCACCACAGCAGTACGCGCACCCAGTGCGCCGGGAACAGGGCGGTTACCTGCTCCACCCCCTCCATCTGGCCCAGGTGGACGACGGGAGTCCTGCCACCCGCCATGACCTGGTCGAGGCCATGGCGGTCGACAACATAGGTGTTGCCGTACCGGTCGTTGCGGTAGATCACGTCGCCGCGTGCCTCCAGGGTGGCCAGCTGCTCCGGTGTGCCCATGCGGTAGCCCTGGCTTTTCCCGGTCCCGACCTTCAGACGGGTGAATGGCACGTACCGCTCGTCGAGTTCGGACAGTGCTGCCGTGATCGTGTCCTTGCCTGCCGCCGGCGGCCCGTACAGCAGGATGCCTTGCCTCACTGGAACACCGTGCCGAAGACCTGGCGCACCTGGTCGGTGAGCGATATCGCGGCGCCGAGCCGGTTGTCGACGACCAAATGCGGCACCACGGGCCGCAGTTCGAGGTCGATTCCGGCGGCGTATGCGTCCCAGTTCTGGAGTTTCCAGGTGTCTCGGGCGGCGGACCGGAAGGTGATGTACTCGTGCATCGTGTCGAGGTCGCACTGAATCCAGACGACAGCCACGGTGACGCCGCGCGCTTCGCAGCGATTGATCAGCCGGCCCATCCATCGAGGGTCGGTGCTCTCGGAGACGAATGGTGCACTCAGCACCGTGCTGATCGCGCAGTCGATGTTCGCGTATGCGGTCTCCAGCAGGCACTGGTACTCCAGCGGGCGAACCTTCTCCCGGTAGAGGTCGGTGTGCCGGTCATTGGGGTCGCTGCCCATCTCCATGAGGAGGCGTTCGACGAGGGGACGCGTGATCGGGTCCTTGTCGAGAACGGGCCAACCAGTCAGCTGGGATATGAAGCGAGCGAACTCCGACTTGCCGCTGCCGGCGTAGCCACCAACCATCAGCAGTGTCGGCTTGTTCGGGTCGCCGCCGGTGTGACGGCGCTTCCAGGCGTCGAGGATCCGCTGCTGTACCCCCTGCCCGTCGGTTTCCTCCGTTCCCGGCGAGAGCTGAAGCAACGCGCGCTCCACGGCCAGCACGTGGGCCCCGTTGTGCGGCTCGTTCGACGCGGTGAACCTGAGCTTTCTGGCCTCGTCAGGCAGGGCATTACGGAAGCCGAGTTCGGGCTCGGTCGCGCGATACAAAAGGCAGTACGCGCGACGGTAGTGCGGCCCGGGATATATCTCACCCTGCTCGTGCTGCCACAGCGTCTGAAAGTTGGCAGCCGGCACTGCGAGTCCAGCGGCCCGCGCCACCTCACGCAGCTGCTCGCCCGCGCCCTCCAGCGTCAGGCCGTGGGCTTCGCGCTGCTGCCTCAACCTGTCCGGGCGCCAGCCCGGCCGACTCTTCCCCACCGCGCCTACCGCCTGCCCATCTCTGGTCATGATCCGGAGCCTAGGTCAGCCTCTCATGAGCGCGTGTGTAAGCGGATGTTGAAAAGTCAGACCAACAGGCCATGAGCCCGTGATGAACGGCTCCGGCAACGGCTCGTGATACTCCGGGCGCGCCAGGAACGCTGTCATGGTCACACCGACGCGGTCGCCGTATACCCGCCTCGGTCTCCAGTACCCGTACGGGATCGAATGAGGCTCCGAAATGACTGTCGATGTTGCAGTCCTGCTGATCCTCGCCACAGTGATCGTCTTCTCATACCGTGGCGGTGGGCTCAAAGTGGGTCACGGTCACGGTGTCCCTCGCGAGCTTTCTGTCGGGGCTGAGGCTGTGAACAGGCTGCCTGTGCCACTGAGGCCAGTGGCACAGGGCGGAACCCTCATCCCCTGAGCAGCAGCTCCGGAAGAGCTGGGCTGCAGTCAAAGAACTCCCAGCCGTTGAGCTCGGGCCAGTCACGCCTCACGCAATTCAGCCCCTACTGGCGTGCGCCCAAAAGCGGCCAAGGCATTCATTCGGTTTCGGCCAGCAGGAAGGTGTTCTCGTGATACCCATGCATCAGCTCATCGTGATCGGTTTCGATGAGATCGTCGCCAACAAGTACCTGCCGTGCATTCGCGATGCCATCAAGTCCGGCCACATCGGCTCCTATTCCGTCATCGACCTGGAGTCACAGCGGACGGAAATCGAAAGGCGCATACAGGCGGCGAGTGTGAAGCCGCGCGGAGTCGTTTACCTGCCGGATTCCGGCGACCGAGTGCGGGAGACGCCGCAAGAGCTCATCGCGGCCGCTGTCGAACGCCTGCGAGTACCCGGCGTACCGGCCAAGGTGTACATCGCCACGGAAGTACGGGCTCACGAGGCATACCTCAGGTTCTGCGTGGAGAACCACATCAACTCGCTGGTCGAGAAGCCCGTGTTGGCTCCAGTCGTCGACGGCCGGTTCAAGCCGTCGTACATCACGAAGACCATGGAGGAGCTCATCGGTGTTGCCGCCGATTCTCCAGCGGAGCATTCGGTGATGACGCTGAGCCGGTACCACCCGATCTACAACCAGAAGGTCGTAGCCTCACTGAGGGACCGGATGGAGCGGTGGGAGGCGCCCCTGACGTCCTTCCATCTCCGGGCTGCCGGCGGGGTGTGGAATCTCCAGCGCGAGTTCGAGAGCCGCGATGATCACCCGTACAAGTACGGCTACGGGATGATGATGCACGGCGCGTACCACTACGTGGATCTCGCGACCCAGATCCTGTCGCTCAACGCGGAGCTCTTCCCCGAGCGTCAACTCAAGCTGGAAGTCAGTGCCTTCGGCGCCTTCCCGAGCGACCAGTACATGCGCCTCTCCCAGCCCATCGCCCGCAGGTTCCACGATGCCGACGCACTGTGGTCAGCGGACTCGGACCAGGGCTTCCGTTTCGGCGAGACCGACGTGACCTCCGCGCTCCGCCTCGTGGACGCCGTGACGGGGAGGACCATCTCGCTCGGGACCTTGTCCTTCGAACAGACCACGCCGTCCATCCGTGACTGGGCAGAACTCCCGGACGGTCTTTACAACGTCAACGGCCGGACGTCGAGCGTCGATCTGGAAGCCCAGCTGTCGACGCTCTTCTCCACCCACGTTCACTGCTACGACATCCCCCGCGGTGTCAGTGCGGATGGGATCGACGCATTCGCCCGTGTGACCACACGCGCCAACGCCGCGCTTTTCCCCGGCGAGCACTACGTGTCAGAGGAGTCGTTCGACGGGCTGTTCCACAGCGACAGCAACCGCCGGCTCATGGAGCACTGGCTTCGCGGCTCTGAGCAACGCAGCTCCCTCGCGAGCCACCTGCGGCCCATGCAGGTCACTGAAGCGCTCGCCTCGTCGGTGCTCACCCCTGGGCGCCCGACCGCGGTGCCCTTCTAGGCACCGTCTGCTCCAAATCAACCAGGCAACAGAGGAGTTCCTCATGAATCAGCCAGTTTCGAGGGCATCCGTGCATGCCTTCTACCTGGATGCGATCCTGCGAGGCCGTAACACCGCGGAGAACCTTCAGGCCGCCACAACGGAGCGGTTCAACACGATCCTGGAGTCCATCGGAGACGGGACTCCACGCACCGCACTGGATCTGGGATATGGGGCCGGGACCTACACCATCGCCTTAGCGCGCGCAGGATTCCGCGTCGTAGCCGTCGATCAGATCCCCAGCGACTCGCTTCTTCAGCGCACCCATGGCGCGGGAGATTGGGCCCACCGAATCGAAATTCGGGAGTGCCTCGCCGAGAACTTCACCATCGACCAGAACTTCGGGGTCATCGTCGCCAAGGACGTCCTGCACTACCTCGCGAGACGCGACGTCGAGTCCCTTCTTACGAGCGCGGTCACTCACGCGCGTGGGCCGAACTGCCACTACCTCGAAGTGTTCACAGGCATCACCCGCACATCCGCGGACGGCCGACCGCTGCGGATCGAGGGGGAGGCCGACTACTCCTCCGACACCTTCCGACGCGTCATCGAGCGGATCTACGACGGTTGGAACCTCACGTTGCTCTGGTCCAAGCACGCGGAACAGGACAGCCGAACCGGGCGTAACTGCTTCGAGGCGACCCGAGCCACCGTCATCGCCGTCAACCAGGCAGCCGGATCAGAGACAGGGAGAAGGTCGTGAAGTCGAGTACGCCCGAGGGGATCAGCTTCGTCATCCCCTGCTTCAACTCGGGGGACTACCTCGTGGAAGCCGTGGAGTCCCTGATCCAGCAGCCCCACATGTTCCCGTACGAACTCGTGATCGTGGATGACGGCTCCGACCATCAGCCCACTCTCCGTGCCATCGCACTGTGCGCCGAGCGCGCCGAGGTTCGCATCGTCCGCCAGGAGCACAGTGGACACCATGCCGCCAGGAACGCCGGCATCAACGCTGCGTCCTTCGAGTACGTGATGCAGCTCGACGCCGACGACCGGCTCTCCACGGCCCCTGAGCTGGTCAAGGTCGGCAGTTACCCGGACCGAGCCGTCAAGCTACTCAAGACGCATCCACACGTGGCTTTCGCCCACACCATGTCCCGGATGATCGGCGACTTCGACGGACTCACCATCTCCTCCTACCCGTGCCGCGAGGAACTGGTCCTGCGCAAGCACCACGTGCCCACCTCGATCGTCTATCGCCGAGACGACGCCATCCACGGCGGTCTCTACGACCCGGACGTGCGCAAGTGGGGGGACTGGGCGTTCGCCGTGAACCTCCTCGCCGGACGGTTTCGCAGAGGCAAGGCCAACCACATCCTGTGCATCGCGGGCCCGCTGCACGAATACCGGGTCCACTCGCGTACAGGACGGGTCTCCAACGCCGAGTTCTCCGAGTTCGAGATGACCCTGCTGGTGGTGGAGAAGAACCTCGACCTGTTTCGGCACCACTTCAACCGCGATGACACGGCCGAGGACATCACGCGACTTGTCCTCGCCTCGAAGCCTTCCCGGCTCATCGACCTGATCCGGATGGCCGAGTTCGACCTCGAACAAGCCCTGACGGTCGCAAGCCAGAGGCAGTTCTCCCTGTCCAGCCCCTTCGAGGGCTTGGGAATTCCGTAGCGGTGCCCGCCATATGAAAGGAGCCCCGGACGATGCGTCCGGGGCTTCCCCGCTGGTCTGGCTGCTAGGCGGGCGGCAGGCTGTTGATCTGGTTCTGCAGCCGGACGATGTCCTCTTCGGCCTTCGCGAGACGGGTGCGGATCTTCTCGACCACGTTGTCCGGCGCCTTCGCCAAGAACGCCTCGTTGCCGAGCTTGGCCTCCGCCTGGGCCTTCTCCTTCTCGGCCGTGGCAAGGTCCTTGGCCAGCCGCTTCCGCTCGGCCGCGACGTCGATCGTGCCGGACAGGTCGAGCGCGACCGTGGCGCCGACGACCGGGAGGGTCGCCGTGGCGCTGAAGCCGTCACCCTCGGGCTGGAGCCGGAGCAGCTGGCGGATTGCGGCCTCGTGGGCAGCGAGCTGCGTACCCGACAGGTCAAGGCGCGCCGGGACCTTCTGACCGGGCTGCAGGCCCTGGTCCGAGCGGAAGCGACGAACCTCGGTGATCACCTGCTGGAGGCTCTCGATCTCCGCCTCGGCCGCGGCATCGCGGAACCCGCTGTCCGTCGGCCAGTCGGCGATTACGACGGACTCACGGGCGGTGAGCGTGGTCCACAGAGTCTCTGTCACGAAGGGAACGATCGGGTGGAGCAGGCGCAGCGTGACGTCCAGGACCTCGCCCAGGACGCGTGCCGAGACCCTGGCCGCGTCGCCGCCGGCCATGAACGTCGTCTTGGACAGCTCGACGTACCAGTCGAAGACCTCGTCCCACGCGAAGTGGTACAGGGCATCGGCGAGCTTCGCGAACTGGTAGTCGTCGTAGTACGCGTCCGCCTCGGCCACGACAGTGTTCAGCCGGGACAGGATCCAGCGGTCGGTGGCTGAGAGCTGTTCGGCCGGGGGCAGCTCGCCCTCGATCGTGGCGCCGTTCATCATCGCGAACCGTGTCGCGTTCCAGATCTTGTTGGCGAAGTTCCGGGACGCCTGGACCCAGTCCTCGCCGATCGGCACGTCGGTACCGGGGTTGGCGCCGCGCGCGAGCGTGAACCGCAGAGCGTCGGAGCCGTACTTGTCCATCCAGTCCAGCGGATTGACCGTGTTGCCGAACGACTTCGACATCTTCTTGCCGTGCTCGTCACGGACCATGCCATGGAAGGCGATGGTGTGGAACGGGATTTCGCCGTCCATCGCGTACAGGCCGAACATCATCATCCGGGCGACCCAGAAGAACATCAGGTCGTACCCGGTGACCATGACCGAGTTCGGATAGAACTTGGCCAGATCCGCGGTCTCCTCGGGCCAGCCCAGTGTGGAGAAGGGCCACAGGCCGGACGAGAACCAGGTGTCCAGGACGTCAGTGTCCTGCTCCCAGCCCTCGCCGCTCGGCGGCTGCTCGTCGGGTCCGACGCACACCGTCTCGCCGTTCGGGCCGTGCCAGACCGGGATGCGGTGGCCCCACCACAACTGCCGTGAGATGCACCAGTCGTTGAGGTTGTCGACCCAGTCGAAGTAGCGCTGCGACAGGTCGGCGGGATGGATGTTCACCCGACCGTCGCGGACCGCGTCTCCTGCGGCTTTGGCGAGAGGCTCGACCTTCACCCACCACTGCAGCGACAGTCGCGGTTCCAGCGTCGTCTTGCAGCGCGAGCAGTGGCCGACCGAGTGGACGTACGGCCGCTTCTCGGCGACGATCCGGCCGTCGGCCCGCAGGGCGGCGACGATCGCGGAGCGCGCCTCGAAACGGTCGAGCCCCTCGAACGGCCCGTGGACGGTGATGACACCGCGCTCGTCCATGACGGTCAGCGATTCCAGGCCGTGTCGCTGGCCGATGGCGAAGTCGTTGGGGTCATGGGCGGGCGTGACCTTGACGGCACCGGTGCCGAACTCAGGGTCGACGTGTGTGTCGGCGACGACGGGAATCGTACGGCCCGTCAGCGGCAGCTTGATGCGTCGGCCGACGAGGTGCTTGTAGCGCTCGTCGTCAGGGTGAACGGCGACGGCGGTGTCACCAAGCATGGTCTCCGCACGCGTGGTGGCGACGACGACCGTGTCGTCCCCCTCGCCGTACTTGATGGAGACGAGCTCACCGTCGTCGTCCTGGTAGTCGACCTCGATGTCCGAGATGGCCGTCAGGCAGCGCGGACACCAGTTGATGATGCGCTCGGCGCGGTAGATCAGGCCGTCGTCGAACATCTTCTTGAAGACGGTCTGGACGGCACGGGACAGGCCCTCGTCCATGGTGAAGCGGTCGCGGCTCCACGCGACGCCGTTGCCCAGGCGCCGCATCTGGCCGGCGATCTGGCCGCCGGACTCGGCCTTCCACTGCCAGACCCGCTCGACGAACGCCTCACGGCCCAGGTCGTGACGGGACTTGCCCTCCTTGGCGAGTTCCCGCTCGACGACGTTCTGGGTGGCGATACCGGCGTGGTCCATGCCGGGCTGCCACAACGTCTCGTAGCCCTGCATGCGCTTGCGGCGGGTGAGGGCATCGATCAGCGTGTGCTCGAAGGCGTGGCCCAGGTGGAGGGAACCAGTGACGTTCGGCGGCGGGATGACGATGGTGTACGCGGGCTTGTCGCTCTTCGCGTCCGCCTCGAAGTAACCGCGCTCTACCCAGCGCTCGTACAGCGTCCCCTCTACGTCGGCCGGCGTGTACTGGGTCGGCAGTTCGGGGGCGCTGTTCGGCCCGCTTGCGGGGCGCTGAGTGTTGTCGGTCACGACGGCCATTCTATGGGCCGGGGGTGCGTGCGCCCGCCCGGTTTACCCTCAAGATCGACAAGGGGCCGGGTATGCAGAAGGCCGCACGGAGGCGATTCAAGTGTGACCAAGAACACTCCCGTGCGGCTTGGCACCAGCTTACCCCTGGAGGGGCTTGCTCTGCTGGGCGGTGGCACGGGGGGCCTGCCCTGACGCCTGCTTGGCGGTGTCAGCGAAGCAGTGGGCCCTCTTTCGGCAGGCCGTTTACCAGGCAACGCCAGGCCTCGGCTCGGACCACGACGACAGGACTCTTCGCGAGCTTGGAGTCCCGGACTAGGACACTGGAGGGGGTTACGGCGGCCTCAAGGCATTCCGTCGCATTTCCGCCACTGTATGACGACTTGAACCATGCGGATTCCGGTATGGGCTGAGGGCCGAGGGACATTCACAGCTCCTTGCGGGCGTGATGGATCATGGCGGAGGAGGTCTCCATGTCCAACGCTTGCGCCCGCAGGTACTCGAACGCAAGTCTGTATCGCTCCAGTTCCTCATCTTTCTCCAGGAAGAGGGAACCGGCGTGGAAGTCGACGTACACGACGTCGAGTGCCTGCTCGGTTCCGCCGATGATGACGAAGCTCCCAAGCGCGGCGGCATGGGCTCCCTTGGAGAAGGGCAGTACCTGGAGCGTTATATGAGGCGACTCGTTCGCTTCGAGCAACCGGTCAAGCTGCTCTCGCATCGTCTGTGGTGACCCGACCACACGCCGGATCACGGACTCGTCGAGGATCGCCCACAGCTGCAACGGCCTCGGGCGGGTGAGGATCTCCTGCCGCTTCATCCGGATGTCGACCAGCCGCTCGATCTCGGTGGCTTCCAGCGGGACTTCGTTGGCCTTCTGCAGCGCGGTGCTGTACGCGCGCGTCTGCAGCAGACCAGGAACGTAGACGCAGGAGAAGTGATTCTCGCGTACGGCTTCGTCCTCAAGCGTGAGCAGCAAGTTCAGGCTCTCGGGGATGGAGTCGGAGAAGAAGCTCCACCAGCCCTGCTGCTTTGCGTCCTTGGCGAGCGTCACAACGGCCTTGCGTTCGGCGTCAGTTGCTCCGTACTCGCGGCACAGAGCGTCAATCACGATCCACTTGACCGGTCCGGCCTGAGTCTCGTACCGGCTGACCGTCGCCTTGGACACCCCAACCAGCTGTCCTGCCTCCTCAAGCGTCAGCCCCTTGCGGGCACGCAACTTGCGCATCATCGCGCCTAGTTGGCGGCGTCGGGTTGTCGTCCGTTCGGGCATCAGGCTCCTTGTCCGTGCGTCGGGCACCAGGCCCGGAGATCCCCTCAGGCTAGGTAGCGACCGGCGGGATTCACCATCAGGTTCACTCGATCGATTCTCGTGAGAAGTTACACAGTGAGACTTCTCTGTGCCATGCTCACTCGCAGATCGCTACGCAGTGCAGCCGTACGAACACGGCATGCGCGGCAGGTGCGTAGCTTGGGAGGGAGGAGCGGTCCTGATGCCTGACTGTGAAGTCACCGAACCCCAACTCCGCTGTGTATTGCCTTTCGAAGCGGCGGCAGCGGAAGTGCGCTTGTTGCGGAGGGCCGCGGTTGCGCAGCTGAGCCGATGGGGCGTGCCTGTATCCGTCGATGAAGCGGAGTTGCTGGTCACCGAGTTGGCGACGAACGTCGTCAAGCATGTCGGGGAGGGCGTATCAGCGACTCTGATCCTGGAGTGGCGCGGTGAGCGGCTTCGTCTCGAAGTGCACGACAGGAGTCGTGCGGTGCCGTCCCGGAAGGCGGCGGATTGCGATGCGGAGTGCGGGCGCGGCCTGCACCTGCTTGCGGCGCTGGCAGTGGACTGGGGCACAGTGCTCACTGCGGTGGGCAAAGCAGTGTGGTGTGAGATCTCGACCGGAGGTGGAAGTACCTGCCGGCGGATCGAGCGGGCCGCCGAAGCGCTCGAGAATTACCAAGGAGTCAGCGGGGGCGTTGCCTTTCGGAGCAGGGGACGGCTGGCCGACCTTGAGGAGTCGGCGATCGCGCTGATCGCCGACTTGCTCCACTGGACTGCGGCCCGCGGCCATGATCCGGACGATTTTCTCGATCGTGCTCAGATGCACTACGAGGCGGAGGCGGGCGCGGCTTGACCGGCCACCTTGTAGTGGGCTGGATGCTGGAGTTGGGCTCGTGGCGGAGTGCTTCAGCATCTGGGCCCTTCGAGGTGGTTGCCCTCGGCTCGCTCCGATGAGTGACTGACAGCGGCTAGAGGTCAGTCTTCCTCGATCAATGCGCCTGCCAGTTGCAGCATGACCTTCACCTTGTCGTCGCGACCTAGCCGCAGCCAGTCGCCAAAGATCAGGTCAACCTCGTCTCGCTCTCGATGGCCGGACTTCATGAGCAGGTACAGCCGACGCTTTTCTTCGCGGCTGCTGAGGCCGAACGCTCGCGTCAGCACGTTGTCCGGCACTGGCACCGCTCTTCCGCTGCCCTGAGACCCGGCATTGCACCGTTGGCACTCCACGCGGAGGTTCGACAGTTCGGTGTCTACCGGCGGTGTCGGGTCAAGGAAGTGAACGCTGAGCACCGCCCGTTGGCCCTCATCGTCAGGGTAAGGCTCGCCGGCCGACATGCCGCATGTCTGGCAGGCGAAGCCCGCCCGTTCCAAGGCTTCACGCCGACGGACAGCAGGTATGCGCGGGCGCGGAGACTCCTTCGGTTGCTCCCCCAGGTCGATGCGGGTTCCGATCTCCGACAGCCGGTATTCGTCAGGCTGGAGGTGGGGGTCGGTCTTGTAGTTGTCGATTCGCCAGCCCAGTTCCCGTAGGTCACGCATACGACGATCTGCCTGAGCAACGCCAGGGACGCCGTCGAAGAGCTGGAGTTTCGTGAAGACGTTGCCTTCACCTACAGCCGCCAGAAACTCTGCAACCTTCACCTTCGACGATCGCCGCACGGGGCGCTCCTCATTCATCGTTTCCTCCTGTTCGGCATGGCTCTCTGAGCTGCCGTCCCAACCCGTGGCGGTGACGGCTCGAACTAGTGTACCGTCGGCACTGTCGGATCAGGGTGCCGTCAGCGTTCGGCAACGTCTGGCAGAAACCTTACGGCAGGCTGAGGGGGTAAGGCGATACTGATGGAACACGTTGGCTGGGCCGCTGCAGCGTTGTCGGCGTTCGGCGGGGTCATCGTCGTGGTGAACTACGTCCTCGACCAGGTTCCTGTTCTGTCCGCCAAGGCCGAGAAGGCCATTGCTGCCCTTCGCCGCCTGCGAGCTGCCTGGCGCGCAACCGATGAGGAGGGGCGGGAGCGGCAGCTCTGTTCGACGAAGGAGAAGCGGGAGAATGCCGGGCGACGCTAGCGTGTTTGAGAAGTGGATCAAGGTCGCGCGGTGATCACGTTTCGCGGCTCGGGAGATCTGACAGAGGCTCAGTGGGCGATGCTGGAGCCGCTGTTGTGACGGGCATCCGTCGGCGAAGTTCTCGTCACACCGCAGTCCATCCAGTCCGGTCGCGCGCCCATGTCGCCGCCGTACCGTCCGGGTTGCTCGCCTGCGCGACTCATGCATCCGGCTACGTTCGGGCGGTTGCAGGTCGGACCCTGCTTGTGATGACTACGCCAGACGCGGAGTGGCTGCTACGTATGCAGAGTGAACGAGGCCGGGGGCAGAGCCTGCTTGTGCGCTTCTGGTCACGCCTGGTGCTGCAACCTGGTGAGCTGGGGACGGGCAAGTATGCCGATATGAAGGGTCCGGCTGATGGATGACAAGTTGTTTGCCGCCGTCGTGTCAGCGGTGGCAGCGCTGTTCACTGGGGTCCTCTCGTACGTTGCGGCAAGACTCAGGATCCAGGCGGATGTGTCATCGCAAACTGATCGATTCCGGCACGACATTGATCAGCAGAGTCGTCAATTCGACTCAGCCCTTGAGCTACAGCAAGATCGTTTAAGGACTGAACTTCGCACGCAGTTCATGGCCGAGGAAGCCATTCGTGAACTGCTGCGCAGTGCTCAGCCTAAGCGGTCATTCGATGTGATCGAGCGCCGAGTGGGCGGATTTGATGGAAACGCCCTTCGGCAACTATTGGTACGGGCCGGAGCGGTTCGCTTCTATGGGTCGAATGATCGGGAGTTATGGGGGCTTCGCGAGCGTAACGGAGCCGATCTGGAAGGGGACAGGTGACCACGCCCTGCCCGCACTCTCTCGGGGTGGTGCCAGTCCAAGTCCCACGCCTTAGCTGATCTTGGCCCGGTGCTGGGTGAACAAGTCGTGGCGCTGGTGGTCATCCTGGCCGATGAAGGCCTTGAACTCGCCCAGGCTGTATGCGACGGCACCGTTGGAACGAGTCGTCATCTTCACCGCAAAGTCGTGACTGAGGTGATTCAGGCGCCGCTCGACATCTGGCTGGTCAAGGACCGTGCCGCTGCTGGCAAGTTTCGTCAAAATTTGATCGACGGTCAGAGGACGGTCAAGGCCACGGAGCAGCTTGTACACCGGATCCAATACCCGATCCGTGTTCTCCACGAGTGTCTGCCGCTCGCCCTCCTGGCGAATAGCCTTCCTAATGGCCACTCCAAGAGCCTTGGCGACTGGTGGAGGGAAGGCATTACCGATCTGTCGGTACACAGAGGTCTTACGCCCGTGGAACCGCCACCTGAACTCATCATCTGCAGCTGAGCTACCGCTCTCTGGCGGCTCAATATCATGCCAGCCCTGGATGCGGGCGACCATGGCAGTCGTCAATTTCGGCCCGGGGACGCCTTCTGGTGCTCGCCACCCTTTCTCCGGTGCATTGTTGGCCACGCCCATGGCGTCCACACCTAGCTGTGCCCATGCCCGCTTGGCGCGCGTCGGACCGAGGTCCGCACCGCCATGTTTCTTGGAACCGCCAACGATTGTTGGCGCGATGCCATCAGCCCTCTTGACCCACGCTTCGACTTGGTCTTCTTCCCAGCCTCTGCTTGCCATCAGGTCTTTCAGGAGCTCCCCCACAGAGGGTGGCTCTTGCTCGCAGGGTGTCGGCCATTCCCAGTATTCAGCGAATTCGCGCTTGAGGGCCACTAGCACAAAGCGCGGTCGGAGCTGGGAGACGCCGAATTCATTAGCGTGAAGAAGTTTCCAGTCGCCAATGTATCCGTGCTCGTGAAGTCGATCCAGGACGTGCTGCCGGTAGGCCGTGAAACGGTTCGCGCTGAGTCCCCGCACGTTCTCCAACAGGAGAGCCTTCGGCTGGATCTCCCCGCAGAGTTCCACCGCCCAGGCAAAGAGGTCGCGCTCGTCATTGGCGCCGAGCTGTTTCCCCGCGATGCTGAACGGTGGGCACGGCACACCTCCCGCGAGGAGGTCAACTTCTTTATGTTCGGCGGGCTGCCATGTTTCGGGATCAGCAACGTCGCCGACCTTCACGGTGTCGGTTGCCTCCTGCTCGCCGTAGCCCAGTACCTCGTGCAGATTGCGGCGCAGTGTGACCGCGGCGTTCTCATCCAGTTCGACGGCGACACGGTGGCGAAATCCGGCCCGTTCCAGACCGAGAGTCTGGCCTCCGGCGCCTGCGCAGATCTCGACGACTTCGAGCCCACTGGCGCGCTCTGATGTCGCCATTCGATCTCCTTTCAGGCGCGCCGAGTGAGTCAGCGCGGGGCCGAGGTTCTCTGAGCTCGGCTCACTAGCACAGCGGTCACCCAATGGAACATGGCTCCCGCAGTAGCACCCTAGTCGTCGATCTTCGACGGCGTCACCCAGATTGGGACGGCGAGCCGGGTGAGAGTGGGAAGTCTACGGTGACTCATTGACGCGCATGAACCCCGCATGCCTCACGTGACCGGGAGTCCGCTTGGCCGTGATCAGTTCTCCAGCGCTCCTCGCACCTGGTCGCGGGCATCGGGCGGCAGCCGACGGTAAGTGTTCCAGGCTCGGTCCAGGGCTGTGGTACCCCTTCGGCCGCGCTCAATCCACCGCAGGAGTCGGCGCCGTTCGCCGGCATCGAGTGCCTTGATATCGGCCACGGCTTCATCAGCGCGGGCAGGTTGGCCGACACTCCCTGCCCGACATCGCTTGCACTCTGTAGCCAGCAGGATCCGTTCCTGGCCATCCGGGAGGATGGTCTCGCGACGGGTCACGGAGAGCACTGCGGTCTGGTTCGAGTCGTCGACGTACGCTTCACCACCTGAGATGCCACAAACGGTGCACATGTAGTCATCACGGGCCATGACCGCCTGCTTCTCCTTGTTGGAGATGGCCTTCTGCGGGGCCGCGGCACGCCGGGCAGCGGGATCCCAGACTGCGACACCAGCCTTGACGAAGCGCTGATCTTCGGCGGTAAGCGTTGCATCATCGGTGTTGGTCAACAGGACCCAGCCGTAGTCGCGGAGGTCTCGTATGCGGCGGTCAGCCTGCGAGATCCCCGGGAAGGCCTTACGGATCTGCTCCTTGTTGAAGACCCCTCCCTCACTGACCACTTGGACGAGCCACAAAGCTCCACGGACCATTGTTCCGGCCTTAAGTTCAGGGTCGTCCCACGCGGGCAGCGTCACTTCGTGCTCCGTTCTCCAAGTGATCGAGATGTTGATTGTGGATTATCGGTGCACCCACTGTCAGCGGGTCCTGCCATGATGCTGGGACACGCTGCGTCTGGTCGCATGGAGGCTCTGGTTATGGCTGTGAAGTTCGGCGTCCCGCCCGAGGGTGAGAGGATTCGCTCGCTGGTGGACGAACGGCTGAAACAGGCCGTGGCCGAAGACGGTGCGAAGATCACCGTGGAGTGGCGCGGTGAGCAGAAGCACCTGCACGTGATCTCCATGCCGGTCGACATGCTCTACTTCAACCCCGACACACACCGCATCCGCGCGCAGCGCACGCTGGACCCTGAGCGCAACCGGGTTCTGGAGGAAGAGCCATGGAGCGAACCCGCACAAACGTATCTGCATGACTTGTTGCGGTGCCGGCCCTCGAACCCTAACCAGACCGACCCGGACTACGTGGCTCTACAAGACGAGCTGGATGACGTCGGCCAGCGGGAGCCCGGCATCATCAGCCCAGACGGCATCCTCGTCGATGGGAACACCCGCTGTGCCGCCCTCAAGGACCTGGGCATCCGGGATATCCGAGTGGGCGTGCTCCCCCCAGATACGTCTCGCCGCGATATCAACAGTGTCGAACTCGCGCTGCAGCTTCGCCGCGACAAGCGTCGTGAGTACTCGTACATCAACCGTCTCATCGCGATCGAGGACGAGCTCGCAGACGGCCGTCGCGAGGAGGACGTCGCTCGTGACTTCAACATCAAGAAGACCACGCTTCAACAGGACCGTTGGGTCTATCAGTTGATTAACGACGCTATTGACCGTAGTCAGACCGCAAACGGTGCTGTTCTGCGGCTAGTCGACTTTGAGGACCACCAGGAGAAGCTGCGCGAGCTTCATCGCGACTACACCAAGCTCGCCAAAACTGACCCGGACGCTGCCGAACAGCTCAAGGAGTCGCGTCTGGCTATGGTGGTGCTGAACTATGCCAAGACCACGGTCCGCCTCGCAGAGTCTGACTTCCACAGCCGCTACCTCGAAGAGCGTCTGCCGAACGAACTGAGGCCTGCGGTTCAGGAGTCGGCCGCTGTGTCGATTCCCGGCCTCGAAGGCGTAGCGATCCCCGACGCTACGGCGGCGGTGAAGACCACCCGTGCCCTGACCGATGCCTTGCTTCAGGCGAAGGCCGCCGCGCAGGCCGGTGACAAACTGGACGCCGCGACTGTGACTCAGGCCGATGCGCTCATCAAGACAGCCCGTAAGACGTTCGATGTTGCCGTGAAGATGGCAGGGGCGAATGCCGAGCTCCATAAGCGCCAGGTGGCTGTGCCTGCGCGCCTCACCGACGCGGCTGACTACATCAATCAGTGCGCTGCGGAGTTCGCCGAAGCCAGGGCCAAGCGTGCGCTCGACGAAGACGCCTTTGACGATGCGCTCCTTACGCTGAAGAGCAGCCTTGCCCGTCTCGCCAAGCAGGCAGGGCGTACGTTCACCTCTCCTGGTGACGGGGTCGCCTGGCTGCTCGACGCGACTCGGGAGAACTGATGGGGGAGCTGTCTTCAGCACCCAGCCTGGAGATTGGCTTCGGCGATGGCGTAACACGAGCGCGTCTTCGAGCTGGAGCTGACTACGAAACTGAGCTCCGGCGACTGGCTCTTCGTTTCCAGAGCAGTGTCCAGCGCTCACCAGGAACGGTGGAGGTTGAGATTGATGACCTCCTGACGAACTTGGTGGCGCTCGCTAGTTGGCCGGAACCCAAAAGTGTCGCTTGGGATCCTCAACTGGCGGCGCTGGCCAGAGACTCCGCAATCGATGCGCAGACCGTCGCAAAGCGTCTTGATCCGGCGGCAGGCTCAGAGGGAGAGGTCGATCCTGATGAAGTCGGCACATTGCTTGGCCAGGACTGGGTAGCGGATCTCACGGCGTTCCAGCGCCGTGACATCGCGAAGTTGTTGTCTCTGCGTCACGGCGCCAATTTCTCAGTGCCGGGCGCGGGCAAGACCCGAGTGGGCCTTGCCGTTTTCCATAGTTTGCGGCGGAACAAAGGCATCGAGCGACTTCTCATTGTTGGGCCGAAATCCTGCTACGAGTCTTGGAAGTACGAGAACCAGAAGTGCTTGAGCGAGCCTCTGAGCATGGACGTGTTCTCCAAGAACGCGGATCCAGGTGCTGACGCGCTTATCGTGAACTACGAGCGCTTGCGTCAGGACGGGGTCGTGAATGAACTTGGCCAGTGGTTGGCTGCGCGGCCGTCCATGCTCCTGCTTGACGAAGCCCACCGAATGAAGCGCGGGGCTGACGGCACGGATGGTGCTGCTTGCCTCGCCCTGGGGCCCCGCAGCAGACACCGGCTGATCCTCACAGGGACGCCAGCTCCGAATGGTGTGAAGGATCTGGAGAACCTCTTCGGCTTCGTATGGCCCGGCCACGGGCGCCAGAAGGTGATTCAGGCTGTAGCTGGCGGAGATCTCGCCACGGCGAGCCAGGTTCTTCGTCCCTTGTTCACTCGCACCACCAAGGGCGAACTTGATCTGCCACCCGTGTCGACGAACCTGACGCCTGTGCCGATGCCACCCCTTCATCAGGAGGTCTACGAGGCACTTGTCGGGCGGTTTTCCGCCCGCGCTGCTGGTTCCGAGGGTGACTTCCTCGCTCTCGGCAAGGTCATCGTCTACATGCTGATGGCGGCGACTAGTCCGGCACTGCTCGCCGTTGGCACCACACGTCATGAACCGCTGTCCTACCAAGTGCCTCCGCTCTCTGTCCCCGAGGGCACGCCGCTCTTTGAATTGATGCGAGATCTTCCGAACTACGAGATGTCGCCCAAGTACCGTGAGGTTCTGGCCATCATCAGCCGCAACGCGGCCCAAGGACGTAAGACCCTCGTCTGGTCCACATTTGTACGGAGCCTCAACACGTTGGAGCGCATGCTGAGCGAGTTCTCGCCTGCCCTGGTCTACGGGGCCATGGATGACGCAGACCGTGAGGCAGCGATCGGACGCTTCCGGTACGACCCCGACTGCATGGTCCTCCTGTCCAACCCGGGCACCCTAGGCGAGGGCATCAGCCTTCACCATCACTGCCATGATGCGGTTTACGTAGATCGAGACTTCGCGGCCGGCCGCTTCCTCCAGAGCCTCGACCGGATTCACCGCCTTGGTCTTGCTCCGGAGACAGAGACACGGATCACTGTGCTTGCTTCAGAGGGCACAATCGACGAAATCGTCGACCAACGGCTAAGCGACAAACTGAAGTTCATGGGGGGAATCCTCGACGATCCGGCTGTCCAGCAATTGGCCGATCTTGAGGAAGTACCCGCCATTGGCGGCGGCTTGGATCACCGGGATCTTCAGGCGTTGATGGGTCACCTCCGTGCCCGTGCCGCCTGAGCCTGTGCTGCGTGCGGCCGTTCGCTGGCTGGAGCGACTGCCAGCCAGCGGAGTCGCGCGAGTCCGTGCTCTGTTCACTACGCATGGGGACTTCAGCGATATCACTCCAACCCAGTACGACGCGGCGTACACCTGGATCCGGGAAACAGGGCTTCTGGCCGAAGCGCATAGCGGTGCGCCTTTGAACTGCAGAGTCTTTGACGCTGCGATGGCCCGCAGCGGAGTGCCATGGTTCCAAGACGCTGACCTGCTCGTGCGCAGGCCAGACGAACTCCCCGAAGACGCTCTGCGTACGGCCGAGACTCTTGGCCTCACTCCGGACGAAGCCTATGCCCAAGTGAATACCGTGTGGGGGAAGGTAGACACTGAACAACGATCACGGATTGGGTCAGCGGGTGAACTAGCGCTCCTCAAGTTGTTGTCCGAGTCGGCGGAAGGGCGTGTTGAGCATGTGGCCGCATGGTCCGACGGCTACGGCTACGACATCTTTGTGGACGCCTATCAGCACTCCGCCCATCTGGAAGTGAAGACCACGGTGCGCGTGGGACGCCTCACCGTGTATATCTCGCGCAACGAATACGAGACCATGCTGCGTGATCCTGCCTGGGAACTCGTGACTGTCCGACTCACCCCGGAATTGAAGCTGAGGTCAGTTGCCGCAGTGCCGAAGGGTTGGATTGCGGAAAATGTTCCCTCAGACCGCACGCCGAGGGGGCGCTGGGAATCATGTCGGCTCGACGTACCCCCCGAGGTACCTGTGCCAGGCATTCCGAGCGTCGCTCCGATGCTCGCGGAGAAGGCACCCGCGGTGCTCAGGGGACAGCCCGTGCCTTAGCGCTGCACTCCAGCGTCCGAGAGCAAGAACTCCGCGGGTTCCGCGGGCCATTGATCGTCGTTGGGCTCCGGGCACTCTGACAGGGCCTGCGCTTGCTCGAAGGCATCCTTGACGGCTGTCCGCCATTGGTCGAGTGAACCTCGGATGGTGAAGGGCCCGAGACCGAAAGTCACACTGCCTTCGTCGTCAACGCGTAGCGGGGCTGTTTCGTCGCCGACGGGCACGTCGCTGGCGAGGCCGGTTGCGGCGGCGTCGAGTGCTGCTTCGAAGTCCGTGGGGTCGATCCAGCCGACCCAGTACTGCCCGTCTGCTTCCGCTTCCGCCGTCAGAACGCTCCGGCCGGCTCCGGTATATCCGGCGAGTACGAGCGACTGCGATGTTCGGGGCGCCGCTGCCCTGGTGTCCTTGGTCAGGAAATCGGGCCGATACTCGTCGAGGAGTGCGGTGATCCGCTCCGCCAGCAGAGTCCTGCGGGCGGCAAGGAACTGCCGGTAACCTCCCGTTTGGAGCGCGGCCGAGTCGTTAGGGATCGCGTGCGCGGCGCGGTCGCTGGCGCCGACGCTCGGCATGTAGGCATCCGGGGAACGGTTACCGATGATGTTCTTCGCCGTCTGCTCCGAGACGAACACAATGTTCGCGAGTTCGTTGATCTCTGCCGAGGAGTACTTGCTGCCGTGCGCACGCAGTTTCGTGGCAGGATGCACGAGGCTGTACTGCGGCTTGCCAGATCTGTCTACTCCTCCCGAGATCGGCCCACCATCCCACCAGTCGGTGGCGCCGGCATGGGCAGCGGTGAGGTAACAGAACATCAGGTAAGGACTTTGATGGTTCCGACCTGCCAGGTCGCTGGCGGTTACGGAGATGCCATCTTCCCGGATACCAAGGTTGGAGAGCAGTGCTGCTACGGGGTTCTCAGCATCGAGCATTCTGATGTCCTGTGTCAGCGCTGTGTCCGAAGCGCCGCCGTAGCGGTTGCGGGCAGTAGCGGCCAGGAACCAATACAACAGACCGTCTTCTATCTCGTCGGCGATCTCCGCTCCTTCCGGGCTCCGTCCGTAGTAGAGGATCAGCGCATACATTGCGGCGAGTGACGGCACCAGCGCCGTAGTTGGGATCAGGAGCCTCTCCTGAAGTAGAGGTACGACCCGGGCGAGTCCTCGTTGGACCTGTGCCCATCCGGCTTCGACTGTCTCCGTGCTGGCAGCGGTCAACTTGGCCACGGATGCGAGTCGCTTGCCCGTGGTCGACAGACTCAAGGTCAGAGCCTTTATGAGGAAGTTGACGTCGAGTGCCCCGTACCCGCGCTCGGCCCAGCGAGCTGATTCTGCTTCCAACTGTCCCAGGAAGCCGGGGGTTCGCGCGGAGAGCGTTGCGAGTGCAAGATCGGTGGTCTTGAGGGCCCGACCCCCACTGTTCACGCGGACGAAGATGTCAGCGACTTCCTCGTACTCGAAGTCGTGCAGTACCTCCATGTGGAAGTCGCGCTGGGTGATCTTCTGAAGCGAGTTCAGGCGACGCCCGAGCTCGGAGTCGGGAATGGCTAGCCCGGCTTCCTTCAGCTCGCCATGGATCGCGAACATGTCGGACTCGGGGCCGACAACGTCGTAGACCTTGATCCATTTCTTGTTGCGGCGAGTGGCGGCACTCTGGTTCTGGAAGGCTTCTGTCTCGATGTTGAAGACGACCTGGGCGTCCGGATGATCGGTGAGGACGCGGAAGAGCGAGGTGAGTCGTTGTTGGCCGTCGAGCAGATACAGAGGCATGACGCTAGGTAGAGCTTGTGGCATGCCGATCGCGGCGCCTCGGGTTTCGGCGAGCTGGCCGGTCTTCCAGAAGAGAAGCGAGCCGGCCGGGTATCCGCGATACAGCGACTCGATGAGTCTGGCGACCTGCGATGCCTTCCATACGTACCCACGCTGGATCTCAGGGAGCATGATCTCTCCAGCTGCGACCTGCGTGATGAGCGTCCGGACGTCGCGGTTTGTGCGCTCGACCGCCACCTTGCCCCCAGTGTCCGCGCGGTCGCGGATCGATCGCCCGCACCCGCTGTGCCTCGAAACGAGCCCTCCGAGGAGACATCCCCCACAGATGCCGCTCAAGCCGTTGTGCTCGCTAACGACAGCGTAGGGGAGGAAGAAAGGGACGGTGTCCTGGACCCTTACATCCCCGTCGGGAGTATTCGACTCAGTGTGCTGGCTGGGGACACCTGCGTCAGGACGAGCTCTTCTCTTGTCGTGCCCTTCTCTCGGATACAGCCTTACAGACGGCGATGGAGCACTCTTCCGCTGCTTCGTGTTCCCAGAAGCGAAGGACCAGCCATCCCGCCTCCTGGAGGCGTTGGTCCGTGTCGCGATCGCGCTTGACGTTGCGTAGGACTTTGTCCGACCAGTAGCCAGAGTTCGTTTTCGGCGGGACGTAGTGCTCAGGGCATCCGTGCCAATAGCAACCGTCAATGAAGACGGCCACTTTTGCCGGACGGAAGACCATGTCTGCTGTCCGGCGAAGATCTGGCAGGGGGCGTGCCGCGACGCGGTACCGAAGTCCCTGAGCATGAACCAGCCGTCGAATCAGCTTCTCGGGCTTGGTGTCACGGCTGCGGATCGCCTGCATGTTGCGACGGCGAGCTGCGGAGGAAGCCCAAGAGCCTTCTGGAGGTTGCCACACCGGATCTTCGGACACGCAACAGAGCCTAGCCTTGATCATTCGCGAGGACCCGCCGACGGAGTCGGTGGCCCCTTTCGTTTTCCGAAGCTGATGTTGGGCACGTCGGCGGTCCCGTTGTCCCGTCGGCTGGGCGCCGGGTTCTACGGCCGGGGGCAGGGATGAGGATCTGCCGCCCCCCGTCGGTAGTGCTTCGGCAGTTGAGCCAGGGCGAGTTGGGTGGTGCTGTTGTGGTCGGCTGCCATGTTCGAGCCTGCGTCTCCCGGTCTGAGGAGGGCAGCAACGGGCTTTCCGGTTCAGCCCGGTCCGTGGTCGACGAAGGCCGTCAGGGGGTGGTGGCCGTAGGTCTTCTTCCAGGTTGGGGCCGCGTCTTCCTTGTCGGAGTGGGCGAGTGACCGACAATCGAAGCGCTTCTGCTGAAGGGTGGTTGTTCGGCGGGCCGTGCCGGGCAACCTGCAGCCGCTGTGCCGTCGGTATTGCCGTCTCAAGACACAGCACCCCGGATGAAGGCAGCATGGTGGGGTGGCTGATCTGCTGTGGGCTGATGTTGCGTACTTCTTCGACACTGACCTGAGGGGTGTGCTGCCCGACGTGCGTGTCCCGGGTACGTCGGTCGAGGACTGGCAGGCGCTGCTCGACCTGGTCGCTGAACGCGGCTGGAGGTGTGAGTACGCCGAAGGCCAGGTCGTGCTGCCCGTGCCCTCGGCGCGGACCGTGCTCTCCCGTCCAGCCGGTGCCGAGTATCCCGAGCTGCGGGTCTGGCCGTCGACCGACGTACTGGCGATCTTCCGTTTCTCCGCGGCCGACGAGATCGACTTCGATGTGGATCTGCGCGAGCTTCAGGGGCAGGAGCGTCTCGACATCCTCTGCCGCTTCTTTCGCGACATCGGCCGGCGGCTGGGCAAGCCGGTGCTGATGGATCCGGAGGGCGACTACGGCCATCCCGTGCTCGGCTTCGATGTTGACGCCGATCGCGTCGTACTCCTCGCTGAACCGCCCGTCATGTGACCGCCTGGCGCAGGCAGCGGAACGATGTTGGGCGACGACGACGCCGTACGGCAGTGGTTCGGCGCCGGAATGGTCGGCGACGTCGTCGTCAGGTCGGTGTGCTCGGCGCTGCCGTCTGGTCATGTGCTGAGGTGTTCGTGAAGCATCTGCCAGGTTCCGGCGTTGTTGACGAGCACGTTGGTGCCGCGACCGCTCCCTGATCTCGGCTCGCCGTCGATGGTTCCGGTCCAGGTGAACCGGTATCGGCATACGGCGTGCTCGTCGCTGTGGGCGATCCATTCCAGGTCGTCGATCCGGTAGATCTCGTCGCGGATGGTGGCGAAGGTCCTGGCGATGGCGGAGAGGACGGCTTCACGGCCGCGGTGCGAGCCGTCGGTGAACCAATAGACGGCCTCGGGAGCTATCAGCGGGATCAGCTGAGCGGTGTCGTGGCTGTTGGTGGCCCGTTCGTAGGCCCGGATGAACTCGGTGAGTGCAGCCGTGAGTGCAGCCGTGGGTGCGGGCAATTGCTGGCTGGCCTTTCTTCCGGTGCGGACGTTCAGGCGATCACAGCCGTCGCCTCGATTTCCACCAGGTGTTCTGGGGTGTCCAGTGCGGCCACCCCGATCAGGGTGGTCGGTGGGGTCGGTGTGAGGCCCAGGTGGGCGGATGCTCGGGAGATGCCCTCCAGGAGGGCCGGCATCTTGTCGGGGGTCCAGTCGGGGACGTAGAAGGTGAGCTTCGCTACGTCGGCGAAGGTCGCGCCGGCCTTGGTCAGGGCCGTGTCGACGTTGAGGTAGCACTGTTCGACCTGGGCGGACAGGTCGCCGACTCCGACGGTGGTTCCGGTGGCGTCCCAGGCCACCTGGCCGGCTATGAAGACGAGCCTTGAGCCGGTCGCTATCGACACCTGGTGGTAGACGTCGATGGCGGGGAGCGTCTCGGGGTTGGTCAGGGTGATGGGCATGTCCGTGGCCTTCGGTTCCTTGGTTCCTGGGTTGCTTGGGCTGCTTGGGCTGCTTGGGTTCTTGGTTACTTGGTTTCTTCTGGTTACTCAGGAACCGTAAGAGAGTTAGCCTTGACATGGAAGAACGCACTTTTTAGTGACTGGGGAACCATATGGTGACCAAGCAGGAAGACGCCGATCTCCGGCGGGCCGACTCGCTCGCCCGGGAGATCTTCTCCGATGTCGCCAACAAGTGGGCGCTGCTGATCATCGAGGCCCTCGGCGAAGGCACCCTGCGTTTCAGCGAGTTGCGGAATCAGGTCCAGGGCGTCAGCCACAAGATGCTCACCCAGAATCTGCGCATGCTGGAGCGGAACGGCCTGGTCGATCGGCGGGTGTATCCCACCGTGCCGCCCCGCGTCGAGTACCGGCTCACCGAGGCGGGGGAGGGGCTGCGGGCCACCGTCGACGGGATGTGCGTGTGGACCCATCAGTTCTTCGGGCACATCGAGACCGCCCGTCGCCGGTTCGACGAGAACGGCGGATGACGGGCGGCCTCAGGGACGGACAGGGGCCTACGCCCCGTGGCACCCCTCGTACACCTCGCCCGAACCGCACCAGCACGCCGTCCCCCGCTGCGGCGGCCACTCCACCGCACGGCCCCGTGCCGCCAGGGTCGTCGCGTACTGGGGGAGCAGTTCCGGCTCCGCGGGTGAGGTCAGTTCCGAGGCCGCGAACGCCTCGTACGACGGGACCGTGCCCGTGACGATGCCCAGGTTCGCGGTGCCGGAGGCGGCGAGTTCTCGTAGCGACGCCTCTATCGTGGCGAGGTGCTCCTCGTGCGACTGGTACTCCGCCGCCAGCGTCGGGTACGCCGACAGGAGTTCCGCCAGCTCGGCCGCCGGCCAGTGCAGTACCGCCACCGGGAACGGGCGGGACAGCGCCTCGCGGTAAGTACCGAGCTCCGCGCGCAGGCGGGAGATCTCCGCCGCCAGTTCCGCCGGGTTGTCCGAGCCCAACGACCAGACGCGCTTGGGGTCGTGCAGCTCGTCCAGGGACACCGGCGAGGAGTGCAGGGTGTCCGCGAGGACGTCCCAGTCGTCGTGGGCGGCGCCCAGCATGCGGCGCACGCGGTGACGGCCGAAGAGCAGCGGATGCGTGGAGTACGGCGGCTCGGGGACGTCTGTCAGGAGCAGACGGGCGCCTTCTGTGAACGTCTCCTGCGCCGCCTCCAGCTCGTCGTGCGCCTCCAGGGACTCCGCCACGATCACCCAGGGGGCCGGGTCGCGCGGGAGGCCCGCCCGTACGCCCTCGATGATCGCTCGGGCCTCGGCCTCGTGGCCGTACTCCCAGAGGTTGGAGGCCTTGAGGGCCCGTACCAGATACGGGTTCTCCAAGGGCGTCGATGACGAGAGCAGGCGGTCGTAGAGGGTGGTCGCGGCGGGGCGGTCGCCGGACAGCTCCAGGTGGGCCGCGGCCTGGAGGAGCAGGGCCTCGGCGTCCTCGGGGTACAGGCCGGCGGTTCGCTCCAGGCGGGCCGCTTCGGCGGTGTGGTCGACGTTCTCGGCAGGCGTGTCGGGGCGCATGAGGGAAACCGTACTGCCCATCAGTGCAGGAGAAGAGGGCGGAGGCGAAGAGGCCGGGACGGGGCCGCGGCCGCCGGACTCAGGGCGAGGACCGGCGGGCCGCTGCCACCATCGTTCCCAGGCCGGTCAGGACTGTCCCCGCGCCCACATAGAGGGGTGCCGTGTAGCCGAGGCCCGCGCTGATCGCCGTTCCGCCCAGCCAGGCGCCCAACGCGTTTCCCACGTTCGACGCCGATACGTTCGCGCTCGCCGCCAGGGGGGCTCCGCCCGCCGCGTCCGTCACCCGTGTGATCAGGCCCGGGACCGGTGCGAAGCCGAAGACGCCCAGCAACCACACCAGGATCACGGCCGCCACCGGGCTCCTCGCCAGCAGTCCGAACGCGAGCAGGACCGCCGCCAGCGCGGTCAGGAACACCAGCAGGGAGGTGTCCCGGTCGCGGTCCGCCGCTCTGCCGCCGATGAGGTTGCCGGCCACCAGGCCCGTGCCGTAGACCACCAGGAGCCAGGGGACGTCCGTGTCCCTGAAGCCGGTGACCTCGGTGAGGGTGTACGCGAGGTAGCTGAAGGCGCCGAACATGCCGCCGTAGGAGAGGGCGGTCGCGGCCAGGGTCAGCCAGACCTGGCGCGAGCGCAGGGCCCGTGCCTGGGAGAACAGGCCTCCCCCCGCCCCCTTCTCCACCGTCCCCGCCCACCCCGGCACCAGTGCCGCGACGGCGATCAACGCCAGTACCCCGATCCCGGTGATCGCCCAGAACGTCGCTCGCCAGCCCCACCGTTCGCCGACCAGGGCGCCGAAGGGGACGCCCAGGACGTTGGCCACCGTCAGGCCCGCGAACATCACCGCGACCGCCCGGGCGGCCCGTTCCGGCGCGACCATGCGGCGGGCCACCAGGGAGCCGATGCCGAAGAACGTGCCGTGGCAGAGGGCGGCGACGATCCGGCCCAGCATCATCAGCGGGTAGTCGGGGGCGATGGCCGACAGCAGGTTGCCCACGACGAACAGGGCGACCAGGCCCGTCAGGACAGGCTTGCGGGGCAGGCGGGCCGTCGCCGCCGTCACCGCCATCGCGCCGATCGCGACCGTCAGCGCGTAGCCGGAGATCAGGCGGCCCGCGGCGGCCTCGGAGACGGCGAGGCTCCGGGCCACCTGCGGGAGCAGCCCGGCGATCACGAACTCGGTCAGACCGATTCCGAAACCGCCGAGCGCCAGGGCGACCAGCCCGGCCGGCAGGCGCGCGGACGGCGCGGATGGCGCGGACGGCGCGGATGGCGCCGACGGGCTGGTCGCACCGCTTCCCGCGGCTCGTCGCCTCAGATCGTCACTCCGTCGATCTGCAAGGTCTGCACCGCCTTCCCCGCGATCGACACCGCGACCGACTTTCCGCTCAAGTAGGTGTCCGAGTACGACCTGTACAGGTCCCCGCCCGTCGTCACCGTGTTCCAGCGCGGGACCAGGCCGCCCGAACCGCCCGTCACGGTGGTGAAGTTGGAGAGGTTGAAGGTGAAGGTCTGGGCCGACGTGGAGGTGTTCAGCGCCACGATCACCAGACGCCTGGCGGAGGAGTCGTAGGCCGCGACCGCGTTGCTCACGCCCGTGTTCAGGATCTTCATCCCCGGGCGGATATGACGGCTGAACTGGGCCATCGTGTAGTACTTCGTCTGCACGGCGCCCGCCGCGAGCGTGTTCTGGTCGTACGCGATCATCGCCCAGTTGGTCGACGGGTCCATGACCTGCCAGTAGACCCAGGCGGTGGGGTGCAGCCAGCAGAAGTCGTAGAGGAGGTTGAAGGCGAGGGTGTAGCCGGTGCCGTCGTTGTCGCCGGTCTCGGAGTTCCAGAGTGCCTTGCCCGCCGTCGTCACCACGTCCGTGTACAGGAGGTCTCTACGGCCGCCCGAGCCCTGGTAGCCATGGACGTTGACCCGGTTGACGTACCCCTTGGTCGTGGAGGAGAAGGAGTTCCAGGTGGTGCGGGCGAGGTCGTAGCTCGTCTCGTCGGAGGCGGAGATCTTGGTGCTGGTCAGGCCCCGGCTGTCCAACTCGCTGCGCAGGTACGGCAGTACGGCGGACTGGACGGTCGAGTCGATGTGGCAGCCCTCCTGGGTGCCGGTCGCCGTCCACCACGAGGACGAGGGCTCGTTGAAGGCCTCGACCGTCGCGAAGTTCACGCCCCAGTTGTTCTTGGCGTACAGGGCCACGGAGGCCAGGTGGGAGGCGTGCTGGCGGTAGTTCCAGGACTGGAGGTTGTTGCCGCCGTCGGAGGCGCCCGAGGGGTTGTGGTTCAGACACATCCACCACATGGGGGAGTTGGCGAAGAGCTCGGTGGTCGCGCCGCGGGCCACCGCCTTCGTCAGCATCGCGCGCTGGGTGGCGTCCGCCGTCCACTTCCAGGCCGAGGACGTCGGGTCCTCGTTGTTCCAGTCCTGCCAGTAGCCCTCGATCTGCTTGAACGCGGGGATGTTGGCGGAGGCGACCATGCTGGAGCCGCTGACCGTGTTCCAGCTGCACGCGCCCAGGTTGTAGCGGGCGATGTTCAGGCCCAGGCCGGGGAGCGAAGTGCCGTTGTACGTCGTCGACTTGGTGGTGAAGAAGATGTCGGCGAAGTCGTCCCGGGCGCCGAAGACATTGGCCCACCAGGCGAGGGAGGTGCCCCAGCCCTCCCAGGTGCCGTACGACGTCGAGGGGTTGACGGCGATCGTGGCGTCCGCGCGTGCGGTGCCGGTCGCCAGAGCGCTGCCCAGGAGGGTGCCGCCCGCCGCCGTCAGCAGGGTTCTGCGTCGGATCATGGTTTCTTCTCCGTAAGTGGCGTGTCCCGTTCATGCCACGACGAAGCATCGGGTGTGGCGCGTGGGGTTGTCGAGAGTTGCGACACCCCTTTCTAAAACCTATGTACGAAGTGTCGAACAGGGCATGGAGGTGGTGACTTGAAGGCCGGGCCCTTATGGTGCGGGCGACCTGACGCCCGGCGGGCGGGAGGGAGGAGCCGCGGATGCGTGTTCCTGTCGTGCAGCACCGCGGCCGGCGGCGGTCGGACCGGCGGCGGCGCGCGCTGTGGACCGGGGGCGAGGTGCTGGTCACCGCGGGTGTGGTGCTGCTGCTTCTCGTCGTGCACCAGCTGTGGTGGACGAACCGCGAGGCCCAGCGGGGAGCCGAGCGCAAGGTGGAGGCGCTGGAGCGGGAGTGGGGGAGTGGGGGCTCCGGCGGGGGCGCGGGTTCGGGCGGGGACTCGGATACGGCCGCCTCGGCGCCGTCGGCCGGCAGCGGTGGTGGCGGCAGCGACGGTGCCACCGGCTCTCGTACGCCTACCGGTCGATCCGCCGCCGCCCGGGAGCCCGCCCCCTCCTGGTCGCAGGCCTACGCCGTCATCATCATCCCCCGGCTCGGCCTCCGGGCTCCCGTCGCGGAGGGCGTCAGCAAGCGGAACGTGCTGAACAAGGGGTACGTCGGCCACTACATCGGCACCCAACAGCCGGGCCAGGCGGGCAACTTCGCCCTCGCGGGCCACCGGAACACCCACGGCGAGCCCTTCCGGTACATCAACCGGCTGCGGGCGAAGGACGTCATCGAGGTGGAGACGAGCCGCGCGACCTACACCTACGTCGTCGACAGGACGTTGCCGCAGACCTCGTCCCGCGACTCGGGGGTCGTACGGCCGATCCCCCGCTCGATCGTCAAGCCGTCGTACGGGTACAGCGAGCCGGGTCACTACATCACGCTCACCACGTGCACTCCGGAGTTCACATCGAGGTATCGGCTGGTGGTGTGGGGCAAGCTGGTGTTGGTGCGACCCCGAGGGTGAAGTGCCCGTCCCTGCCGACGGAGTTGAGGTGTCCGCCCCTTCGTCACGCCCGCTCCCGCAGGACCACCACCGCCGCGGCGGCCAGCAGTGCCAGGCCCGCGGACACCCACAGGGCGATGTTCGCGCCGTGGCCCAGGCCGTGGGGGGAGGACGTGACGATGGCGATCGTCAGGGCCACGCCGGCGCAGGAGCCGATGTAGCGGAAGGTCTGCTGGGCGCCGGAGCCCATGGCTGCTCGGGTCGGCGGGACCGATTCGACCGAGAGGAGGGGGAGGGCGGCGTTGAGCAGGCCGCTGCCGATTCCGCCGAGGACCAGGCCGGGCAGCAGGCGGTGCCAGGAGCCCGAGTCGATCGCGCCGAGCATGGTGAGCACGCCGGCCGCGTGCAGGGCGAAGCCGACGGCCAGTTGGTGGCGGGACGAGACACGGCCCGCCAGGCGCTTGGCCTGCAGGGCGACCGTGAAGGACAGGCCCGACCAGAGCAGGAACAGCCATGCCGTGTCCATCGGTGTCATCCCCAGTACCTGCTGGAACAGGACCGGCAGGAAGCTGAAGAGGCCGATCACCGCGAGGCCCGTGAACAGACCGCCGGCGGACGACGCGAGGAAGCCCGGACGGCGCAGCAGGCTCAGGTCGATCATGGGGGTGGCCGTGCGCTGCTCGATCAGGACGAACACCGCCATCAGCACCACCGTCGCCAGGAACAGCAGGCCCACCTCCGCGCGCAGCCAGCCGTCACGGCCCAGTGTCAGCGCGGCGACCAGGGAGACCAGCGCCAGGCCGAAGGTCAGCGCGCCCAGGATGTCGGGCCGGCCGCCCCTCGGTGAGCGGGACTCGGTCAGCGTGCGCGTCGACACGGCCGCCACCAGCAACGCGGCCCCGCCCAGGACGGCGTACGCCGCCCGCCAGTCCGGCAGCGCGCCCGCCAGCAGCGGTCCCGCCGCGATACCGCCGCTGACGAAGGCGCCCCACACACCGGTCGCGTGCAGGCGACCGCGCGGGGTCGGGAAGGCGTGCACCAGCAGGCCCAGGCTGCTGGCGAGGATCGCCGCGCTCGCCGCGCCCTGGGCGATGCGGGCCAGGGTGAACTGCAGGGTCGAGGACGCCAGCGCGCCGAGGGCCGTGGTGAGGCCGAGCGTGAGGGTGCCGGCGAGGAAGATCCGGCGGCGGCCGTAGTCGTCGGCCAGGCTGCCGGCGACCAGGAGGACGGCGGCGAGGCCCAGCGGGGTGCCGTTGATGAGCCATGCCTGCGCGGAGAGCGGTGTGTGCAGGGCGAGGGCCGTGTCGCGGAGGGTGACGACCGGCGCGGTGTACGTCATCAGCGTCACGGCCGTCGCGGCGCTGGTCAGGGCGAGGGTGAGGCGCTGACGGGGAGGTGCCTCCGGCTTCGGTTCCGACGCCGTGGTCCGCGGTGCCTGGGCTTCTGTGAGGGTTCGTTCATTGAACCTAGTCATGTCCCGAACCGTAGCACCGTGAGTTCGGTCATTGAACCAACCAAGGGAAAATAGTTAGAGTGGGCTCATGGCACTGGGCAAGGACTACGCGACGCAGGAGTGCTCCCTCGCCCGCGCGCTGGAGATCATCGGCGAGCGCTGGACCCTCCTTGTCATCCGTGACGCCCTCTACGGCGTCCGCCGCTACAACGACTTCCTCGTCCACCTCGGCATCCCGCGCGCGGTCCTCGCCGCCCGCCTCCAGACGCTGACCACCGAGGGGATCCTCGAGAAGCGCCGCTACCAGGAGTCGCCGCCGCGCGACGAGTACGTCGTCACCGAACGCGGTATCGCCCTGTGGCCCACGCTGCGCTCGCTCGGCCACTGGGGCCGCGAGCACTTCACCGAGACCCAGCTGCGCTACTTCCGGCACGCCGCCTGCGGCACCGAACTCGGGCCGTACGGCGAATGCGGCGCCTGTGGAACCCTCGTACGTCCCGAGGACGTCGTGATGGAGCCGGGGCCGGGCCTCAGCCGCGACCCCGCGGACCCGGTGAGCCGGGCCCTGCTCAGGCCGAAACGCCTACTGGAGCCGCTGGCGGTGGACTCGACGGAGTAGCCGGACCGGGCGTCACGGGGGCTGGGTGGCGGATGCCGGGTGCCGGAGATGCGCCCCGCGACCCGGGTGCCGAGTGCTGGGAGCCGGGACCCGCGCCCCCCCCGCGAGCCGAGTGCCGGGTGTTGGGAGCCGGGTGCCGGAGGTGCGAGCCGCGAGCCGCGCCCTGCGAGCCGGGTGCTGGGAGCCGAGTGCCGGAGGTGCGACCCGCGACAAGGTAGCCGGGCGACCCGGGAGCCGAGCGATCCGCGCCCCGCGCCCCGGGAGTCGGGAGCTGAGCGAGCAGCGAGCCGCGACCCGGAAGCCGAGCGCCCCGCGCCCCGCGCCCCGGGAGACGGGAGCCGGGCGAGCAGCGAGCCGCAGGCCCGGGTGCAGGGGGCCGAGTGCCGGAGGTGCGACCCGGGGGCCGGGGGGCCGAGTGCCGGGTGTCAGGTGCCCGGTGTCGGAGGTGTGGGGTGGGGGTGTCGTCGTCGGTGGGGGCGGGTGGGGGGTCCAGTCCGTGAACCGGGTATTGCGGAGCGGACGTCGACCTTGGAGGATCGACCAGTCATCCGATGGCTGCACCCTTCGGAGGACCGCCCGAGATCTAGGGAGACACTGATCATGAAGCTGCTGCGAGTCGGTACGGCGGGAGCGGAGACGCCCGCGCTGCTGGACGCCGAGGGAGTGCTGCGGGACCTCTCCGGTGTCGTGGCCGACATCGACGGGGCGCTGCTCGCCGACGACGCCGCGCTCGGCCGGGTCCGGGCCGCCGCCGAGTCCGGTGAACTGCCCGTGCTGGACGCCGCCGGGCTCCGGGTCGGACCGCCGCTCGCGCGGATCGGCAAGATCGTGTGCATCGGGCTGAACTACCACGACCACGCGCGCGAGACCGGCGCCGAGCCGCCGGCCGAGCCGGTGATCTTCTTCAAGGCCGCCGACACGGTCGTAGGGCCGCACGACACGGTGCTGGTGCCCCGCGGGTCGACGAAGACCGACTGGGAGGTCGAACTCGCGGTCGTCATCGGACGTACGGCGCGCTACGTCGAGTCGGCCGAGGCCGCGCTCGGGCATGTCGCGGGGTACGCGGTGGCGCACGACGTGTCCGAGCGGGAGTTCCAGATCGAGCGCGGCGGGACCTGGGACAAGGGCAAGAACTGCGAGACGTTCAACCCGCTCGGGCCGTGGCTGGTGACGGCCGACGAGGTCGGCGACCCGCAGAGCCTGTCGCTGCGGCTGTGGGTCAACGGCGAGCTGAAGCAGAACGGCACCACGGCCGAGCAGATCTTCCCGGTGGCCGAAGTCGTGCGTTACGTCAGCCAGTTCATGACCCTGTACCCGGGTGACGTCATCAACACCGGTACGCCGGCCGGGGTCGCGCTGGGGCAGCCCGAGCCGAAGCCGTTCCTGCGGGCCGGGGACGTGGTGGAGCTGGAGATCGACGGGCTGGGGCGCCAGCGGCAGGAACTCAAGGACGCGTAGCCGCGAGGCAGTTGATATGTGAGGGTCCTTGGCAATTGCCCGCTGCACGGGTATTGCCAGGGGCCGCACCGAGGCTTCACCCTCGCGGCATGTCACAACGGGGAGCACCGGACGCGGTGGACATGCCGGCACTGCGTCTCGGTGGACATGTGTCGACGTCGGCGCTGGATCCGGCGCTCGTCGGGATGGTGTCCTTCGGACTGCTGGGGGAGCCCGTCCTCGTCGATCTCGCGCCCGCGCGGTCGTTCGACGTGGTCGCCCTCCAGCAGCTGCTGTCGGCGATGGCGGCCCGCGCGCGATCGGGACACCCGACCCGATTACGCCTGCCGGTGGCCGCGGTGGCACGGCACCAGCTGCGGCTCTGGCGCTTTCCCGACGCCGTCTCCGCCGTCACCCGTACCCCCTTCCAGCACGTCGTCCTGGCCGAGGACCACGCCTACTTCGGCGAGGAGTGGCCGGCCCACGCCGCCGGCGAGGGCTCGCACAGCCCGCGCGCCTCCGTGCACGCCTATCTCAGCGCCCAGCACTGCTTCGGCCTGCGCCCCTACCCGCTGACCGACCCCGGCACCCGGCAGCGGATGCTCCCGGACGAGGTGTCGCACTGGGGCGGACACGCCCTGATGCGGCTGCTGGAGAGCGTCCTGGCGGGCCCCGCCGCCGACGTCCTGCGGGTGCTCGTGCAGGAGATGGTCTCGGGCGTCCCGCAGCGCTCCCACGCGAGCGTCGCGCTCATCGGGGCCCAGCTCGAACTGCCCGGCAGCGCGGACGGCACCGGTGTGCTCACCATCAGCGAATGGGACGACGGTGATCTGCAGCCGTACTGGTTACGGAAGGCCATAGGCACCGGACCGCTCGCGCGGGAGGTGTTCCGGGTGCACCGCGCCGGCCGGCAGATGGAGAGCTACCACGCCCGGCGCCGGCCGCTGCCCGACACCGACGACGCCGAACTGCTCCTGGCGAGCGTGGTGAGGAGCAGCCCGTACGACCCCGACCCCGCGGAAGGGGGGTGGGGCAGCCACCGCATATACAGCCTCTACAAGAGCGTGGTCGACACCTTCCGTGGCGTGCTGCGCATCGACTCCGGACGGCACCGTCTGGAGGTCTCCGCGGACCCGCTCGGCGGGTACCGGATCGATCTCGCCTCCGGGCCCCGACTCCCGGACCAGCAGGGCTGTCTGGTCTCCGCACGGCTGCCGGTGCGCGATGCCTGAGGCCACCGTGACCGTCACCGCGCGGAAGATCGCCGTGGGCCGGGACATCCCCGAACCGATCTCCGCCGAACGCGCCGAGCTGTACCGCTGGTTGGGCGAACGGCTGGCGGGGCCCGCTGCGTCGGAACCGACGGCGGAGGAGACCGTCTACGTCACCCCGGAGGAACTCAGCTCCCCCGCCCCCGATCCAGGCTCCTACCTCCGCCGGTATCTCCCGGTCGGCGAGGGCCCGCAGCTCCTGATCGTCGACCTGGCGGAGAACCCGTACCACCTGCTGGGTGAACCGCTGCTGTTCAACGTCGCCCGGCTGACCTGCGGTTGGCACAAGGACGCCGCCGACCGCTCCCTGGTCGTCATGCTGCCCCGGCTCCCACCGGACAGCTCCGGGTTCTGGCTCGAACTCCGCTCGCGGGACGACACCGCGCCCGGCACCGGCCGGCTGATCGTGCTGGCCAACGACGGACAGTGCGAGGTCGTCCGCGGCGAGGCCCCCGACCCCGGGTTCGCGGGCGGGTACCGCGAGCGGCAGGCGCGCTCCGAGCCCGAGGAGTCCCCGCTGTCGGCGAAGGTCGTCCGCAGACTCGGTCACTACGGCGTCTCGGGACACGGCGGCGCGCGCTGCCGCCGGTACTTCTTCGACGTCGAGAACGCCGTCCCCGAGATCGGCCGGCTCGCCGACGACTGGCTGACCCGGGTCATCGAGCCACGGGTCCCCGACCGCAAGCTGTTCCTGGTCAGCAGGGACTGGCAGAAGACCGGGCTGCACGAGGTCGTCGCGGGCCTCGCGGCCGCCCGGGGCTGCCGCTTCGGCCGCCTCGACCCCGAGGGACGGATCCTCGACGCCACGGGGACCCGTCCGATGGACCCCGCGGACATCGACGAGACGGTCGTGCCGTTCTTCTCCGTGGTCGACCGGACCGCCACCTACGACAACGTCATCCGTGCCCTGCGCGCTCAGGGAGTCGACCTCGCGCCCCGCGCCTGGGCCGTGATGATCACCAGTTCGCAGTCCGGGCTGACCCTGGCGAAGTCGCCGGTCCCGCTGGGCGGGGCGATGGTGTGCGACCGGCAGAGCAGACTCCGGGAGGAGTGCGAGCAGTGCGCCATCGGCCTGCCGCACACCGATCCGCTGCGCGACGGCCCCACCCTGCGCACCTACGACGCCTGGGACGTCTTCCTGGCCTCCGCCTGGCGCTTCGAGGGGATCGCCCCGCCGCCCTCGGGACGGCGGTTCCTCTACGCGCCCGATCTCAAGGAGGTGTTCGAGGAACACGGCGGCTGGGTGGCCGGCAAGGTCATGACGCTGCTGGACGCGCTGGGATTCCCGTCGGGCGTGGTCGTCGTCTGCCCCGACGAGTCCCCCATCCGGTCCGTGGTGGACCGGCTGGCCACACTCATGGAGGACCGGCCCACGGTGATCCGTATCCCGAGCGAGGTGCTGGGCTACCACACCACCCTCGACGACGACCAGCGTTCCCAGCACCTGCGCGAGACGCAGAAGCACCTGTGGCGACGGCAGTTGCGCCATCTGCGCAGCCGGGGCGGCAAGGTGGTGATCCTCGACGGGGCCCGTGTCTCCGGCAGCACGGCCCGCACCATGCGCACCATCCTGCAGCTGCACGATGTCGAGCCCCGCGCCTTCATCCCCATCGTCGACTTCTCCGAGGAGAGCGACCTCGGCGGACTGCCCGTCCACCCGCTCTACCGGATCCGGGCGGCGAGGAGCGTGCGATGACACCCGAGGAGAGCGCCGAGGACGCCTGCCGCACCCTGGTCCACCTCCTGCACGCCAGAAGGGCGCAGTGGGACTCGGAGGACGTCACCCCCGATGGCACCGGCGACATGAAACGCAGCCTGCTGATGGCCGACTACGCCTCCAAGGCCCCACGCCTGCCCGAGGAGTACAAGGCGATGCTCGACCGGATGGTGGTGGAGGGCTTCCTGCCCGCCGACCCGTCCGCTCCGCTGCGCCGGATGCCGGCGCCGGTCGCCGAGAAGGTGCGGGCCGACGTCGGTGTCGTGACCGTCATCCGGGAGGAACTCGACGCGGCTCTCGCGGTGTTCGGCCTGGACGGCACCGTCTTCGAGACCTCCGAGGACGGCCAGCGCTTCTACGTTGCGGAGATCGCCAACAGCAACCAGCCCGCGCGCCGCCTCACGGTCGTCGTCACGGCGGCCGGGCAGGCCGGACAGGTACGCGTGGGCCGGCCCGTCCACGCCCTCGTCGAACGCTTCACCCCGCAGGCGGTCTTCCTCCTCGGCACCGCGGCCGGCATCCGCGGCGAGGTGGAGCTGGGGGACGTCGTCGTCAGCGACCGTGTCCTGTACTACGAGCCCGGCCGCTACGCCGACCCGGACGTGTGGCAGCCGCGCCCCGAGAGCGAGCACGGCCGCCACCCGTTCGGGTACGGGCTCTTCTACTACGACCCCCGCAGATCGGACTTCCCGGCGCGGGTGACGGAGTTCGTCGACGGCCTGCCCGGCCACCAGCGCCCGGCTCCGCTGCCCCCCGGGCACGTGCCCGAGGTGCACACCGTCCACGCGACGATCGCCACCGGTGAGCAGGTCCTGAGGGACGGCACGTCCCTGCCCGCGCTCCGGGAACGGCACGACGAGACGATCCGCGCGGCCGACATGGAGTCCTACGGCTTCGTCAAGGCCGTCGGAGACCGGCGCTGGCTGATCTTCCGCGGCATCAGCGACTTCGGCGACGCCCGCCAGTCCCCGGAGTGGAAGTTCCTGTCCTCGGCGTTCGCGGCACTGTGTCTGCAGGACTTCCTCAGAACGGGCTACGAGCCCCCCGGAACGAGCCGACTGTGAGGCGCGCGGTCAGATGAGCAGCTCCGCGAGCCTGCGCCACCCCGGCAGGGGAAGGGTGTCCCGCGCCCCGTCGTCGAGCAGCTGCAGGGCCACATGGTCCGCGCCCGCGTCCAGGAACTCCGTGACCCGGGCCCGGACCGTGTCCTCGGTGCCCCACGCGAAGACCGCGTCCACGAGCCGGTCACTGCCCCCGTCGGCCAGGTCCTCCTCGGTGAAGCCGTTGCGGAGGAAGTTGTTGGTGTAGTTCGGCAGGGTGAGATAGATGGCCAGGGTGTCCCGGGCCACCGCGCGCGCCCTGGCCGGGTCCGTCTCCAGGACCACCTTCAACTCGGGGGCCAGGAGCGGGGATTCGCCCAGGATCTCGCGGGCCGCGGCCGTCTGCTCGGCGGTGACCAGATACGGGACCGAGCCCGCCGAGCGGTCGCGGGCCAGCTCCAGGCTCCGCGGGCCCAGGGCGGCCAGTACCCGGCGGTCCGCGGGGACACCGGCCGCGTCGAGGGCGTCGAGATAGGCGACCAGCGCCGAGTACGGGCGGCGGTACTGCTCCGCGATCTTGGCGTGGCTGACGCCGAGCCCCAGGACGAAGCGCCCGGGGTGGGCGGCCTCCACCTCGGCGTAGGCCGCCGCGCTCTCGGCCGCCTCGTACTGCCAGATGGACTGGATGCTGGTGCCGACGGTGAGCTTCGAGGTCGCCTCGACGAGGGGCACGGCGTGCCGCGCCGCGCTGCTGCCGCCCAGCCAGACGGCGCCGTAGCCGAGCTGTTCCAGCTCGGCGGCGGCCTCGGCGAGTTCGGTGCGGCGCGCGGGGTCCTCCGCGCGCAGACCGGCGCTCCAGATGCCGTAGCGGCCGACGGACTGTTTCATGGCGTCACTCACGGGTTCGGTCCCTCCGGTCGGATGCTGTGCGGTGTACAGCGGTGCCAACCGGAGGGCGCCTCGGGATAGTCCCCGGAAACGTGTGAATACCGTGAGCGTGGCTCAGCCCTTCGCGAGGAACTCCTCCAGCGCCTCCACCACGAACCGGTGGTCCTGGAGCTGCGGCAGCCCGCTCACGGTGACCGTGCCGATCACGCCGACGCCCTCCACGGTGATCGGGAAGGAGCCGCCGTGGGCCGCGTACACGTCGGGGTCGAGACGGGAGGAGTCCTCGAAGGTCGTGCCCTTGGCGCGGAAGCGGGCGCCGACCAGATAGGAGGCCTCGCCGTAGCGCTCGACGACCCGGCGCTTGCGGTCGATCCAGGCATCGTTGTCGGGGGTGGAGCCGGGCAGCGCGGCGTGGAAGAGCTGCTGTCCGGCGCGGCGGATGTCGACGGCGACCGGGGCCTGACGCTCCCGCGCCAGCTCCACCAGCAGCGAGCCCAGCGCCCAGGCGTCCTCGTGGGTGAACTGGCGGAAGACCAGGCGCCGTTCCTGTGCCTCCAGTTCCTCCAGCGGGGGAGTGATCTCCGGGTGGAACTTCGGGGTGATCCCGGTGTTGTGTGTCACAGCGTCACCGCCACTCCGTCGCGGGCCGAACGGCCGGCCGCCTCGAGCACGTCGAGGGCGGCGGCCGCTTCGAGAGCGGTCACCGGGTTGGGACCGTCGTCGTTGAGGGCCCTGGTCACGGCCGCATAGTACGCGGGGTAGTCCCCGGGCAGGGTGGGGACGGCGGTGCCGCCGCCCGTGAGGGGAGACTCTCCGGCGCCGATACGGCCCCACTCCGACTCGGCCTCCCCTCCCCACCCCTCGCCCGGGCGCCCGCCCTCCCGCAGGGCCGCCTCCTGAGGGTCGAGGCCGTACTTCACATAACCGGCCTTCGAGCCCAGCACCCGGAAGCGCGGGCCGAGTTGGGCGGCCGTCGCGGAGGCGTAGAGATGGGAGCGGACGCCGTTGGCGTGGGCCAGGGCGATGAAGGTGTCGTCGTCGGTCTCGGCGCCGGGGCGGCGCACGACCGACTCCGCGTAGACGGTGGTGACCGGGCCGAACAGGGTCAGGGCCTGGTCGACGACATGGCTGCCGAGGTCGTAGAGGAGACCTCCGATCTCTGCCGGATCGCCGGACTCGCGCCAGCCGCCCTTGAGCTCTGGCCGCCACCGCTCGAACCGTGATTCGAAGCGCCATACGTCACCCAACTCGCCCTCGGCGAGCAGTTTGCGCAGAGTCAGGAAGTCGTTGTCCCAGCGGCGGTTCTGGAAGACGGACAGGAGCAGGCCGCGGCTCTCGGCGAGGGCGGCGAGCTCGCGGGCCTCGGCGGCGGTGCCGGCGACCGGCTTGTCGACGACGACCGGGAGACCGGCCTCGAGGGCGGTGGTGGCGAGCGGGACATGCGTCCTGTTGGGCGACGCGATGACGACGAGGTCGAGGCCGTCGGCGCGGGCGAACAGCTCGTCGGGGGTGGCGGCGAGCCGTACGTCCGGGAACTCGGCGCGGGCCTGCTCCTGGCGCTCGGGGTTCGAGGTGACCACGGTGTCGAGGACCAGGCCCTCGGTGGCGGCGATCAGCGGCGCGTGGAAGACGGACCCGGCGAGCCCGTACCCGACGAGCCCGACACGGCGAGGAGTGGCAGTCGTACCAGTCATACCTCCCACTTTCGCAACACCGTTGCCAAAGTGCAAGCGCCGGAGAGAGAATTGAGGCGTGAACCTCCTCGCCCTCCGCAGCCACAACACCGCACTCGTCCTCGACCTGCTGCGCACGGCCGGAGCGGACGGAATCAGCCGCCTGGAAATCGCCGAGCGCACCGGACTCACCCCGCAGGCGGTCAGCAAGATCACCGCCCGCCTGCGCGCCGACGGCCTCGCGACGGAGGCGGGCCACCGGGCGTCGACGGGCGGCAAGCCCCGCACGGTCCTGCGGCTGGTCCCGGAGGCGGGCCACGCGATCGGCGTCCACCTGGACCGCGACGGACTGCGGACGGTGCTCGTGGACCTGACCGGAGCCGTCGTGGGGGAGCAGCGGGCGTCGGCGGATCTGGGCGTGGCGGCGGTGGTGGAGGCGGTCGCCGAGGAGGTGGCGGGGCTGGTGGGCGCCGGGCTGGGCGGACCCGCGGGACCGTCGGCCGGCGGACCCGACCGGCCGGGCGCCGGAGCGTCGGTGACGGCCGGCCCCACCGCCGAGGCCCCTCCCTCCGCGGACCTCGCGCCCACCCCGTCCCCCGTCGCCCCGCTCGCCTCCGTGCCGTCCCTCCTCGGCGTCGGTGTCGCCCTCCCCGGCCCCCTCGACCACACCCACGGCGTCCTGCACCGCGTCACCCGCTTCCCCGAGTGGGAGGGCTTCCCGCTGCGGGACGCCCTCGCCGATCGCCTGGGTGTCCCGGTGGTCGTCGACAAGGACACCAACGCGGCGGCGCTGGGGCTGGCGGTCGGCGGCGAGGGAGGTTCCTTCGCCTATCTGCACGTCGGTACGGGCCTCGGCGCCGGGCTCGTCATCGGGGGCGCCGTGCATCGGGGAGCCCGGACGGGGGCCGGGGAGTTCGGGCATCAGGTCGTGCGGTTGGACGGGCCGCCGTGCGGCTGCGGGAACCGGGGGTGCGTGGAGGCGCTGTGCCTGGCGGCCGTCGCCCGGGGCGATCTCGCCGAGGCCGCCCGGGTGCTCGGCGTCGGCGCCGGCAACCTCGTCGCGCTGCTCGACGTGGACCTCGTCCTGCTCGGCGGCCGTACCGTCGCCACCGCGCCGGAGACGTTCGTACGGGGCGTGGCCGCCGTACTCGACGAATGGGCCCGGCGCGCGGGCCAGGAACCCGTCCCCGTGCGGGTCGCCTCGGGCGAGATCGCCGAAGGGGCGGCACAGCTGGTGCTCGGACCGGTGTTCGGACGTACCGACGGCTGAGCCGGCCCCACGCGCGTGCGCTGATCGAGGGGACTTCGGGAGCCGTACGGAGGGGCGTCCCCGCGCCCGCGCCCGCACCCGGCATGGTCATGTGTTCATGCGACTACTGCCCACGCCCCTGTCCCTCTGCCTCGCAGCAGCCGCCCTCCTTCCCACCGCGAGCCCGGCGTCCGCCGCACCCGACTGCTCCGAAGGCCCCCGCTTCCCCCTCACCACCCGCATCCACGACGCCCCCGACAGCTACGAGTCCGGCGGCGGATACCGCACCTGGTATCTCGACCTCACCAACACCACCACCCGCACCTGCACGGCCATCCACCCCGTCGTCGTCCTCGTCGACGGCAAGCGCGCGCTGAAACCCGCCCAGCCACGCCTGGAGTTCTACGACGGCCGGGGCGGCGGCGACGGACGCGCCCACCCCGTACGGTTCCGGACGACGGACGAGGCCGAACTCGTCGGCCCCTTCGACGACGGCTTCCCGGGATTCACCGTCCGCCCCGGCACCACCCTCACCGTCAAGGTCCGTCTCGCCTTCACCCCGGACGCCGTACCGAACGAGGTCACCGCCAACGCGGCCGTCGTCCAGCGGCACGACGACGACGGCGACTGGGTCGGCCAGTCCGGCGACTACCGCTTCACCATCGGCGACGAGCCGTCCGCCGAGCCCGGCACCGGCACGGCACCGCCCCGTCGCGGCCGTGACACCCTGCCCTTCGCGGACGAACTCGCCAGGACCGGCCTCGACACCCCGCGCGCGGCCCTCGCCGCCACCGCCGCCGTCCTCCTCGCCACCGGCGGCGCGCTGCTGCTCGTCCGGCGCTCGCGCGGGCGCCGCTGAGACGGCCATTCCCCCAGGATTCCGGCACTGTCTAGGCTGGGGGCGACGCAGCACCGCGTACATGCGTACGGCAGGAGATCCCGCACATGGCAGAACGCAGGCCCATCGAGTCGTGGCTCACCGACATGGACGGTGTGCTCATCCACGAGGGCGTACCGATCCCCGGCGCCGACGCCTTCCTGAAGAAGCTGCGCGAGTCGGGGCGGCCCTTCCTGGTCCTCACCAACAACTCGATCTACACCCCCCGTGATCTGCACGCCCGGCTGCGCCGTATGGGCCTGGACGTGCCGGTCGAGTCCATCTGGACCTCGGCGCTCGCGACCGCGCAGTTCCTGGACGACCAGCGGCCGGGAGGCAGCGCCTATGTCATCGGCGAGGCGGGTCTCACCACCGCCCTGCACGACATCGGGTACATCCTCACCGACCACGAGCCGGACTATGTCGTCCTCGGCGAGACCCGGACGTACTCCTTCGAGGCCATGACCCAGGCGGTACGGCTGATCCAGAACGGTGCCCGTTTCATCGCCACCAACCCGGACGAGACCGGCCCCTCCCACGAGGGTCCGCTCCCGGCGACCGGCGCGGTGGCCGCGCTGATCACCAAGGCGACCGGCAAGAAGCCGTACTTCGCGGGCAAGCCCAACCCGCTGATGATGCGGACGGGGCTGAACGCCATCGGGGCGCACTCCGAGACCAGCGCGATGATCGGTGACCGTATGGACACCGACGTACTGGCGGGCATGGAGGCCGGGATGCAGACCTTCCTGGTCCTGACCGGGCTCACCCGGCCGGACCAGGTCGAGGACTTCCCCTACCGCCCGTCCCACATCGTCGACTCGATCGCGGATCTGGTCGACCTCGTCTGAGCGGGGCCGTCCCCGCGGGTACGCGAGCGGGACGGATCGCGGCGAAACCTTTCCGGACCCGTTTGGAGCAGTGCGGGCCCCGCTGGGGATGCGGGGTCCGGGCCGCCGGGGGAGTCTCCAGGTGACTGGAGGTTTCACGATGGGCTCACTACGCCTCACTCTCTGCGCAGGGCTCCTGGGCGCCTGCGCGCTCACCCCGACGGCTCACGCGGCGGATGGAGGCGGCGGCAGTGTCTCGGTGACCCCGACGTCCCCCGCCGCCGGCGCCGATGTCGCCCTGCGGGTGGCCGGCTGCTCCGGCAGGACCGCCACCGCCGTCTCCTCGGCGTTCGTCGCGGACGCGCATCTCGCGGGCACCGGCGGCACGCTCGCCGGGGAGACCCGGGTCCGTTCCACCGCCGAGCCGGGCTCCTACGACGTGAAGATCACCTGCGCCGACTTCGAGATCAAGGGCCGGATCACGGTGGTGGCCCAGGGCACGCAGTCCGCCGCCCCCGTCACCCCGGCCGCCTCCCCCGTCGCCCCCGTCCACGCGGGTGGCGGCGGCACCGCCCACTTCGCGTCCGTGGACACCCGCTCCGCCGCCCCCGGCACGGCACACGCGGTGACGGGCCTGGTCCTAGCCGGAGTCGCCGCGGTCGCCGTGGCCCTCCTGGGCGGCCGCCGCAGACGCGACCCCAAATGATCCCCACCACACCGACCACCCCCCAGCACCTCCGCCGAGCCGACCGGGTGACACCGGCCGCCTCGGGGTGCCGTGAAGGGTCTGCCTGCCTTCGGCGGGTCGGCCGGGTGGTGACGGTCGGCTCGCGGTGCCGTGCGCGGGCCGTTTGCCTTCGGCCGGGCGGCCGGGGGATGGCAGTCGGCTCGCGGTGCCGTGGAGGGGCTGTCTGCCTTCGGCGGGTTGACCGGGTGGTGGCGGTCGGCTCGGGGTGCCGTGCGCGGGCCGTTTGCCTTCGGCCGGGCGGCCGGGCGATGTCGGTCGGCTCGCGGTGCCGTGGAGGGGCTGTCTGCCTTCGGCGGGTCGGCCGGGTGGTGGCGGTCGGCTCGGGGTGCCGTGCAAGGGCCGTTTGCCTTCGGCCGGGCGGCTGGGGCGTGCTGTCTCGCTCGTGGTGCCGTAGACCGGGTGTCCGTCTTTGGGCGGGCGCCGATGGGGGAGGGGCGGGTCGGGCTTGTGGTCTGGTTGGGCGTTCTGGGCGGGGTGGCGGGGGCGCGGGGCGGGTTTTCGGGGTGGTTGGCGGGCTTCGGCAGGGGTTCGACGAGGGTGAGGTGTGCCGGTCTCCCGGTCCTGTCTTCCGTCCGGGGCTGGGGCGCTTCGGTGGAGGGGGCGAGCCGGCTGCTGGGGTGGGTGTCGATCGTGGCGGTGTGGGGCGGTGCGCTCTGCCTCGGTGCTCTCTGCCTCCGGTGGGGGGCTGACCGTGGAGGACCGTCTTCCTGATCAGGGGCGCCCCGCGCTCTCCGGCCGGCTGCTGACAGGGCTCGCCTGGGCCGTGTTGCTGCTCGGGCTGTGGTTGTGGGGGCGGGAGGTCACCGATGGGCGGCAGGGGATATCCGGCCCGGCCACCGGGGACATGGCGGCCGTCGGTCGGCCGCCCCGACTTCCGCCCGCGGCACGGCCGTTGGGGGACGCGTCGCCGCTGCGGCTGGACATTCCCGAGCTCGGGGTGCAGGCGCCGGTGGTGGGGCGGGGTCTGGACCGGCAGGGCGCGATCGATCCGCCGCCGTTCGACCAGGCGGGGGTGGTGGGGTGGTACGCGTCCGGCGCGAAGCCCGGAGCCGCCGGGCCCGCGCTCATGGTGGGGCACGTCGACACCGAGACCCGGCCCGCCGTCTTCTACAAGCTCAGCGTCCTCAGGCCGGGCGAGACGATCCGGGTGATCCGGGACGACGGCAAGGTCGCCGAGTTCACGGTCGACGACGTCGAGGTCCTCCGCCGCGACCACTTCGACGCCCGGCACGCCTACGGACAGCGCAGGCCGGGCCGTGCCGAGCTGCGGCTGATCACCTGCGGCGGCACCTTCGACCGGGCCAGCCGCAGCTACACGGCGAACGTGGTCGTGTCGGCGTATCTGACCGGCACCGGGCGGTGAGAGCCGACCGCTCCGGGAACGGGATCCATGGACCGAGGGCACCTGGCCCGGTCGACGGCCCGCTCCCCCGGAAGCCGTCGACCGGGCTGGTCCTCAACCGCGCGCGCACGGGCTGCGGGAGTAACCCGGCGACCGGCGCGGGAGGCCTGTACACGGTGAGGTGGTCTCCGACCGGGGGCTGGGGTCGTCTGAGCCCACCCTAGAACGGATGAGCGCTTGAGCCTAGAGGCCGTTCGACGCCAGGTTCCCCCGCGGTGGCTCTCCGTCATACGCCCTGCTGAAAGCGGCCCGTGCGGGCCTTCACACGGGCCCCGGCGCCTCCCGGCGCAGTTCCGCGTCGTCCGCGACCCGCGCGATCACCGACTGCACGACCTGGTCCAGGGGCAGTTGGCGCCGGCGGGCGTAGGAGCGCAGCGCGACGAAGGCGTGGTCCGCGGGGACGCGCCAGCGCTCGGCGAGCATGCCCTTCGCCTGCTCGATCCGGACCCTGCTGGCCAGGGCCTGCTGCAGCTGGCCCGTCACGGTGCGGCAGCCGACGTAGGTGAGGTGATTGCGCAGGCCGAGGGCGCCGGCGTCGGCGAGCAGCTGGGCGAGCTGGAGGTCGGTGCCGCCGTCGGACGGCTCGTCCTCGGGCAGGGTGGGCACGAACACATTGAGCGCGCCCAGCAGTTGGTCGTGCCGGCGCAGGGGGACGGCGTAGGTGGTGACGACGTCGTGCCTGAGGGCGCGTTCCGTGAACTCCGGCCAGCGGGAGGCCGACCGGGCCGCCCGGATGGAGACCGGCGCGACCGGCCGGCCGGAGGCGTAGCTGTCGAGGCAGGGGCCGCCGTCGTGCTGGGCCCGCAACAGCTCCAGCGCCATCTCCTCATGGCCGCTGGACCCCGTGAGCGAGACGCTCCGGCCTCCGTCGACGTACATCACCCCGGCCGCCCGCGCGGTCAGCAACTCCACGCACCGGTCCGCGAGCCGCCGTAGATACCGCTCCGGGTCGAAGCCGTCCACGACGGTGTCTCCCGCCTCCACCAGTGCCGCCGCCAACCGGAGTTCCCGGGTGGAGTGGTGCATGACCGCGCGCCCCCCTTCGCCACCGCCCGCCCCCTGTGCAGACGCGCGCGTACCCCCACCATCCGTGCTGTAACAGCTCGCCGACAAGGCTCGGGCGGCCTCGTGGGCGGTGCGGGGCGTATGTCAGGATTGAGACTTGAGACCGTGGCACCCAAGGGGGAGTTGGATGTACGGCATGAGGGCCTCCGCGCATTCGGCTTCCCGAGGCCGGCGCGCCCCTTCAGCAGTGGTGAGGGCTTCCGCGGCGGTGCTGGGGGCGGCACTGCTGGTCGCGGGATGTTCCTCGTCGGGCGACAAGGACAAGGACGCCGGCGCGAGGATCACCCAGCAGCCCAAGGAGGCCGACCCGTTCTGGGTCAACCCGGACGGCAACGCGGCCCGCCAGGTCGCCGCGTACGCCAAGTCCGGCAAGGACTCCGACGCCGAGCAGATCCGCAAGATCGCCGAGCATCCGACCGGCGAGTGGATCGGCCCGGAGAACCCCGAGCAGGAGGCCCAGGGCTTCACCGAGGCCGCCGACAAGGCCGGCCGCACGGCCCTGCTCGTCCTCTACAACATCCCGCACCGCGACTGCGGCCAGTACTCCCAGGGCGGCGCCGCCGACGGCGACACCTACCGCGCCTGGATCGACGCGGTGGCCCAGGGCATCGCCGACCGCCCCACGATGGTCATCCTCGAACCGGACGCCGTACTGCACCTGGTGGACGGCTGCACCCAGCCCGACTTCCAGGAGGAGCGCTACGCCCTCCTCGACTACGCCGTCACCAAGCTCAAGTCACTGAAGTCCACCAAGGTCTACCTGGACGCGGGCAACGCCGGCTGGAGCCACCCCGACCAGATCTCCCAGCCCCTGCAGCGAGCGGGCATCGCCCGGGCCGACGGCTTCTCGGTCAACGTCGCCAACTTCTACTCGACCAAGGACTCCATCGCCTACGGCAGGCAGCTCTCCGCCAAGGTGGGCGGCAAGCACTTCGTCATCGACACCAGCCGCAACGGCAACGGCCCCTACACGGCCGGAAACCCGGACGAGAACTGGTGCAACCCCCCGGGCCGGGCCCTGGGAGAGACCCCGACCACGAAAACGGCTGACCCCCTGGTCGACGCCTACCTGTGGGTGAAGCGGCCGGGAGAATCAGACGGCACATGCAAAGGCGGCCCGAAGGCCGGGGACTGGTGGCCGGCCTACGCACTGAAGCTGGCCAAAGCATCGACCCCGTAATGGGGCGCGGGGCTGTGACATCCGCACCCGCACCCCACCCCACCCCGCACCCGCGGGAGCGCTACGGCACCTTCACCCACTGCGCCTTGCTGGGCGTCCCCTGATCATCATCCGCGAACAGCATGTACCAGCCGGACTGCACCAGATTCCGGTTCTTCGGCACCGTCACCGTGATCTTGTTCCCGGACGTCTTGAAGTCCAGCGCGACCGACCGCTGATCCACATCGGTGACATGCGTCGACGCGCTGGGCCGGATCAGCCGTACCTTCTTGATCGCGGAGGCCTGCGGTGAGGTGAACGTCCCCGTGCCGCCCCGGGCGATCGTCTGCGGGCCACCGGTCAGCGTCGGCCGTGAATCCCGGTACAGATAAGGCGGCGTGTAGATCTCGATGCGCTGCTCGAAGAAGCCCGGCTTGGTGTTGGCCTTGTCCGCGTAGAGCGGGTTGGAGCCGAAGAACATCACCCGGCCGTCGGGCAGCAGGATCGAACCGGAGTGGTAGTCCCGGCCCACCAGCGGATCGGCCACCCGGTCGAAGCTGTTGCTGTCCGGGTGGTAGATCCGGGCCTGGAGGATGTCGGAGGCACCGCGCCCCCGGTAGTCCTCCGAACCGCCCGACACCAGCACCGTGTCGTCGGGCAGGATCGAGGACTGCGGATAGCGTGTCCCCTTCTCCAGCTCCGGCCCGTCCACGAACCTCGGGTTCTTGTCCTTGAGGTCGATCAGCCGTGTCTTCTTGCTGGACAGCTTGGACTCACCGACCCCGCCGCCCCCGATGACCATGTACTTCTCGTCCTGCGCCGGAGGCAGCAGCACGGTCCCGGCCGTCTCCATGATCTTGGGGTCGCTCAGCCCGGGGAGCTTGGTGAACTGGTTGGTGTCGACGTCCCAGATACCCGGATCACGGCCGACGTTGTCGGGCCCGTACCCCGCGTTCGCCCCCGAGTAGAAGATCTTCCCGCTCTCCAACAGGAACAGCGCCGGGTACGTCGGGAACTGCCGGATCTTCTTCGTGTACGTCCACTTCTTCGTCGCCGGATCGAAGATCTCGTTCTTGCCCGGCACCAGCTGCCCGATGTCGTCGAGCCCGGAGACGCTCAGGATCTTGCCGTCCGACAGGGTCGTCAGCGTCGGATACCAGCGCGCCTCGTTCATCGGGTCGACCTTGATGTACTTCTCGGCGACCGGATCGAACTCGTAGGCGTTCCTGATCCCCTGGAAGTCCTTCTTGTCGAGCGCGAGCTTCTGCGCGATGCCGTACGTGTTGCGCGCGTCGACTCCGGTCAGGCCCTGGATGCGGTAGTTGTCCTGGGTGCCGGTCTCGTACTTGGTGCCCTTCTTCTGTGCCTCGACATAGATCCGGCCGAGCCCCGGGTCATTGCGCAGGAACTTGCCCGTCGCCTTGTCGAAGACCTTCTTGGCGCGCGGCACCAGCACCGGGTCCTTGGAGACGAAGGTCTTGCCGTTCTCCTTGCCGGTGAACTTGGTGCCCGCGGGCAGGGTGATCGGCTTGTCCGGGTTCTCGTTGTGGACGACCATCAGGCCGCCCGCCTTGGTGACGTCGCCCTTCAGTGTCTCGTACCGCTTGGTGCCGCCCGCGATCAGGATGTTGCCGTTGGCCAGCTGGGTGTGCCCGGTGCAGAACAGGTCGGCCGGGGTGGGCACCTTCTTGATGGTGCCCTTGACCGGGTCCCAGATCCGCGAGTCGAACTTCTTCGCGTTGAAGTTGTCCTGGTTGTTGCCCGAGCCCGCGATCAGCAGCACCTTCCCCGTGTGCAGCAGCGCCGCGTGGATGGTGTCCTGGCGGTACTTCTTGGGGAACTCGATGATCTGCCAGTGGCCGTTGTCCGCTTTGTACTCGGGTCTGTTGATCTTGTACGCGTGGTACTTCTCTGTCCCGAAGCGGTACAGCCACGGACCGTTCATCCCGGCCAGCGCGAGCACCACCGCCGTACCGATCGCGAGCCTGCGAGCACGGCGGCGGCCTGCACGGTCGTTCATTCCTTACGTCCCCCAAATCCACCGAGTGCGATCTGCATCGTCTGGTCGTTGCCCGAGTCGCCCTGGCCGTCCGGGCCCTCGTTCGACGCCGCCCAGCTGGGCTTCTGGGCGGTGCCGTGGGCCGGAGTGTGCTGCGCGGGCAGCGGGCGCGGCTGGTACGGCACGGAGAGCGGCGCGTCCTGCGGCTCCTCGTACACCGGCACGGACGGCTCCTTCTTCGCCTTCCGCAGCGTGTACTGCCAGGCGAAGATCGGCGACGCGGTGATCAGCAGGGCGAAGGTCGCCCAGGTGATCATCGCCGGGTGCGAGTGCCCCAGCGTGATACCGGCGGCGATGGAGCCGCCGAAGACCAGGATGAAGAACAGGTGGATACGGAAGGTCCCGAACAGGGTGTCCGGGCTGGTCGACTCGCCCTTGGGCGTCACCACGAACTTGCTCTTGCGGCGCAGCACGGCGTCCATGAGGGAGCGGGCGTAGATCGGCGCGGAGAGCGCCGACATCACCATGCCCGCCACACCGCCCGAGCCCTCGGGCTCGTGCGGGGAGACGTTGTGCCGGCGGTTCCAGATGTACAGGCCGATCTGCAGCGCGGACGCGTTGCCGTACAGCATCAGCCAGACCGTCGGGTCGATGTTCACACCCGAGGCGCCCAGGCCCAGGAACAGCGCGCAACTCAGCGCCGCCAGGATCCAGTTGAGGGCCGACATGGGGTAGAAGATGATCATCATCGTGTAGTTGAAGAGCTTGCCCGGAGGCAGGGAGAACCAGCCCTTCCAGTACTGCTTGAGGATCGTCTCGTACGTCCCCCGCGACCACCGCAGCTGCTGGGTGAAGAAGTCCGTCCAGGCGCCCGGACCCTCGCCCACCGCGAGCACGTCCGGCGTGTACACCGAGCGCCACTTCCGCCCCGTCGCCGGGTTCTTGTGCCGGTGGATCTCGAAGCCGGTCGCCATGTCCTCGGTGATCGAGTCGTACAGACCGCCGATCTGCTTCAGCGCCTTGATGCGTACGGCGTTCGACGTACCCACGAACATCGGGGCGCCGTAGAAGTTACCGGCCCGCTGGATGAGGGCGTGGAACAGGAACTGCTGCGACTCCGCCGCCTTGGTGATGGGGTTGTCGTAGTTTCCGTACACCTGCGGGCCGATGACGAAGCCGACGTCCGGGTCGCGGAAGAAGCCGAGCATCCGCTCCAGGTAGTTGGGCAGCGGGACGTGGTCGGTGTCGACCGAGGCGAAGTAGTCGTAGTCGTCGCCGTGTGCCGCGAGCCACGAGTTGTAGTTCCCGTGCTTGGTCTTGGCGCGGAACGGGCCCTTCTTCTGGTTCCAGCCCTCCACCCCCTTGCGGGAGAAGTGGTGGACGCCCAGCCGCTCGCAGACCGCCTTGACCTGGTCGTCGTCGCCCTCGTCCAGGAGCCAGACGTGCAGAAGGCCCCGGTGCCGCAGCCTGACGGCCGCCTCCAGGGTCTTCGTCACCATCTCCAGGGGTTCCTTGCCGGGCACGTAGGTCGTGATGAACGCCACTCTCGTGCCGGTCTCCGGGACCACCGGGATCGGGTCGCGGGCGACCAGGGTGGCGTGTGCGTTCGACAGCACGTTCAGACAGCGGAAGAACTCGATCAGACCGATCGAGACGAGCATCACCACGTCGAGCGCCGGCAGGAGGCTGAAGGCCGGGTACTCGCGCTCGGTCCAGTGCTGCGGCTGCATCAGCCAGGCCAGCAGGATCAGCGAGAGCAGCGGGGCCGCGCCCAGCATCAGGGCGGCGCGCACCCGGTGCGGCTCCTGCGAGAGCAGCGAGCGGTACTGCACCTTGTAGGGCTTGTTCGGGTCGGGCTGTGTGAGGGGGCCCGCCAGTCGGCTGTAGTGCTCGTAGTCGTATCTCGGCAGTGTCTTCTTGATTCGGCGGAACTGGCCGGTGGTGCTGTTGCGGTGCTGCGAAGGCACCCTCAGCTGTGCGGTTTCGGACGGGTCGAAGTTATGCCGGGCGCCCGTCGGCGTCGACGTCATGAGTCATCCCCCCACACACGGGGCACGCCCGCGTGTTGTGTCGGTTCCCTCCGCCTGCGGGCCGAGTCCCCCTCGACTTCCCCCCACAGGCGTATCAGTGACCGGCCGCAGTCACCACACTTCCCACACCCTGAGACATGGAACCGCGACCTTCCGGTTGCATGATGCCCCCCTCGGCATCGGCGTGTTCGCAGGGCCCCCTACCCCCGCAGATCCGGCAACCGCTTACTAGTCCCCCAACTGCCGCGTATCCGCAGCATCTTGGAAAACAGGGTTCTACGGCGTCCTTCATGATCGCAAGATGCGAAACGCGGTGTTTACCGGTCATACGCGTTCATTGTGGCGCGTGTGGGGGTTCCGTGGATCAGTTGTGGACGGTCGTCGACAGTCGTGCGCGGATGTTGCCGAAGTGCTCTCTTATGGCCGCCTCCGCCCGTACCGAGTCGCCGGAACGCACCGCGTCGAGGATGTCCCGGTGCTGCCGGCTGGTGATCCGGTGGTCGGGCGGCGCGCCGCCGAGATCCGTCTGCACGCGGTGGAAGGCGTCCCAGAACGCCTCCATGACCTCGCCCAGCAACACGTTGTCCAGTCCCCGGTAGAGGGTGGCGTGAAAGGCGCGGTCGGTGTCCGCGAGACCGGCGCCTCCTCGCGCCGTCTGCTCTTCCATACGGCTCACCAGACCGTCGAGTTCAACGAGGTCCCGTTCCGGGATGCGCCCCGCCAGCCTGGAGATCAGCCCCGTCTCCACGGCCTCGCGCAGCTCCAGCAGTTGCAGCAGCGAGTCCTCGCCCCGGTAGTGCCCGGCGACGGTCCTGAAGGCGAGGCCCTCGATCATCGGCGCCAGGGTCATCGGGCCGACGTACGTCCCGAAGCCGTGTCGGATCTCCACGATCCCCATCGCCTGCAGCGCCTTGAGCGCCTCCCGCACCGAGTTCCGGCTCGCACCGAGGAACCGCATCAGCTCGGGCTCGGTCGGCAGCGGCGCCCCGGAGGGCAGCCGGCGGTCGATGATGAGCTTCTTGATCCGCTCTTGAAGGTCACGGCCTGCCATGACGAGAGCCTATCCGGCCAAACCAACAAGCCTCCCAGTTCCCACCAGACGGCCGCTTCTCCGCGGGGGCGGGAGGGGGCGTGAGCGGCGAGCCTCTGAGGTGGGGCGGGGGTTGGGTCTTCGCCGGGGTGGCGCGGCGACGGGTTCTGGGGGCGGGGGCCGGCCGCACCTTCGGTGGGGTGGTGTGGGGCTGGTTTTGTGCGGGGGCGGGGGGTCGCGTCGTCGATGTGGTTGCGTGGCGGCTGCTTCTGGGGTCGGGCTCGCTGGGGTGCGGAGGGTGTGAGCGGTGAGTTCCTCGCGGGGGGCCGGGGCGGCGCCTTTGGTGGGGTGGTGTGGGGCTGGTTCCTGCGCGAGGGGGCGCGCTTTCGGCGGGCGGGGCCGGGTGGCGCCTGCTTCTGGAGTTGCGCTCGCCGGGGTTCCGGGGGGGAGGGGGTGTGGGTGGCGGAGCCCCCACACCGCGCGGCGAAGCCGCGCACAAACAACGATGGCGAGGCCGGTTCGCGCTTTCCGCGAACACGCCTCGCCATCGCCATCGTGCGCCGCCAGGGTCTCGAACCC
>NZ_JBEXCS010000056.1:0-60386 GCF_040605395.1 Streptomyces sp. NPDC005648
GATCATGGCACAGCTAAAGATCACGCAGGTCAAGCGGAAGCCCCCAGGTCTGGGACCTGGGGGCTTCCGGCTGGTGCGCGAGGGGGGAGTTGAACCCCCACGCCCTTGCGGGCACTGGAACCTGAATCCAGCGCGTCTGCCTATTCCGCCACCCGCGCATTGGGTGTGTCCTCGGGCTTCTTCCCTCTTGGGGGCGGCGCCTTCCGACACGCAGAACATTAGCACGCGGGCCGGGGTGGATTCACATCGCTTTCCCCGGGGCAGCCGCCGACCAGGCAGGTCGTGCGAACCGGTGGCCCGCGGGCCCGCACTCGGAGTCGTCCGCTCCGTATCAAGGAGGGCCGGTTCTCGTATCAACCTCGTACCGGTACGGCCCGTCTCCACAGGAGCCGGGCCGGGTCCACAGTCAGGTGCGGGACACTTGTCTGCGGCCGCCTCTACGATCCTGGGCAGAAGGAGTTCGAGGGACGAGTTCGAAGGGGAGCTTCGGAGGGAACTTCCGAAGCGAACTTCGACGTCGTCGACACCCGTCGACGGGGCCGACAGGGGGAACCAGCCGATTCACCGGCGCGTGGATACGATCAGTAAGCAGTACCAGGCACGACACAGTGGCAACGACGGAGGAGGTGCCCCATGGGAGTCCTGAAGAAGTTCGAGCAGCGCCTCGAAGGTCTGGTCAACGGCACCTTCGCCAAGGTGTTCAAGTCCGAGGTCCAGCCCGTGGAGATCGCGGGCGCGCTGCAGCGCGAGTGCGACAACAACGCGACGATCTGGAACCGCGACCGGACCGTCGTACCGAACGACTTCATCGTGGAGCTGAGCGCCCCCGACTTCGAGCGCCTCAGCCCCTACTCCGGCCAGCTCGGCGACGAGCTCGCCGGCATGGTGCGCGACTACGCCAAGCAGCAGCGCTACACCTTCATGGGCCCCATCAAGGTCAACCTGGAGAAGGCCGACGACCTCGACACCGGCCTGTACCGGGTCCGCAGCCGTACGCTCGCCTCCTCCACCAACCAGCAGGCCCCCGGGAGATCCGCTCCGGCGGCGCCCCCGGCGCCGGGCCGGGCCGGCGGCTACGGCTATCCGCCGGCCGCCTCCCCCGCGGGCGCCCCGCCCATGCCGGCCGCACCGCCGCCGGGCGGCCCCCGCGGCTCCGCGCCCTATCTCCAGCCGGCCCCGGCCGCACCGGCGGCCGGCGCACGCATGCGCTACTGGGTGGAGATCAACGGCGCCCGCCATCAGATCTCCCGCCCGACGTTGGTGATGGGCCGCAGCACCGAAGCCGACGTGCGGATCGACGACCCCGGCGTATCCCGCCGGCACTGTGAGATCCGGACCGGAACGCCCTCGACGATCCAGGATCTCGGGTCCACCAACGGCATCGTGGTGGACGGGCAGCACACCACCCGCGCTACGCTCCGCGACGGCTCGCGGATCGTCGTGGGCAGCACCACCATCATTTACCGGCAAGCCGAAGGGTGAAGCGGGGGCAATGTCAGAGCTGACCCTCACGGTCATGCGGCTGGGTTTCCTGGCCGTACTGTGGCTGTTCGTGATCGTGGCCGTGCAGGTCATCCGCAGCGACCTGTTCGGTACGCGTGTCACCCAGCGCGGGTCACGGCGGGAGGCGGGCCGGCCGCAGCAGGCCGCCCGGCAGCAGGCGGCGGCACCGCCGCCCCAGCGCCAGCAGGCGAGCGGCGGCCGCCAGCGCCGTAACGCCCCCACCAAGCTGGTCGTGTCCGAGGGCACCCTCACCGGCACCACCGTCGCGCTCCAGGGCCAGACGATCACCCTGGGCCGGGCGCACGACAGCACGATCGTGCTGGACGACGACTACGCCTCCAGCCGCCATGCCAGGATCTACCCGGACCGCGACGGCAACTGGATCGTCGAGGACCTGGGTTCCACCAACGGCACGTACCTCGACCGGAGCCGGCTCACGACCCCCACGCCGATTCCGCTGGGCGCGCCGATCCGCATCGGCAAGACAGTCATCGAGCTGCGGAAGTAGTGCTACACGTCATGAAAGAGCGCGAGCGGAGCGAGCACGCAGCGGCGGCCGGCATCCACGGCCCCGGCGCGCTCCCGACCGGAGGGTGGGCACCGTGCGGATGTACCCGGAGCCGACGGGCGAGGTGCGCATGAGTCTGTCACTGCGCTTCGCCGCCGGATCGCACAAAGGCATGATCCGCGAGGGCAACGAGGACTCCGGATACGCCGGCCCGCGCCTGCTCGCGATCGCCGACGGCATGGGCGGCGCCGCCGCGGGTGAGGTCGCCTCCTCCGAGGCCATCTCCACCATCGTCGCGCTCGACGAGGACGTGCCCGGCTCCGACCTCCTCACCTCCCTCGGCACCGCGGTGCAGCGCGCCAACGACCAGTTGCGCGCCATGGTCGAGGAGGACCCCCAGCTGGAGGGCATGGGCACCACGCTCACCGCCCTGCTGTGGACGGGCCAGCGCCTCGGTCTGGTGCACGTCGGCGACTCGCGCGCCTACCTGCTCCGGGACGGCGTCCTGACCCAGATCACCCAGGACCACACCTGGGTGCAGCGGCTGGTCGACGAGGGCCGCATCACCGAGGAAGAGGCCACCACCCACCCCCAACGCTCCCTGCTGATGCGGGCGTTGGGCAGCGGCGAGCATGTGGAGCCCGACCTCTCCATCCGCGAGGTCCGCGCCGGCGACCGCTATCTGATCTGCTCCGACGGCCTCTCCGGCGTCGTCTCGCACCAGACCCTCGAGGACACCCTCGCCAGCTACCAGGGCCCCCAGGAGACCGTGCAGGAGCTCATCCAGCTCGCGCTGCGCGGCGGCGGCCCCGACAACATCACCGTCATCGTCGCCGACGTACTGGACCTGGACACCGGGGACACCCTCGCCGGGCAGCTCTCCGACACCCCGGTCGTCGTCGGCGCCGTGGCCGAGAACCAGAACCACCTGCACGACCCGGGCTTCATGGAGACCCCCGCGGGGCGCGCCTCCGGCCTCGGCCGGCAGGTGCCGGGACAGGGCGGGGGCGGCGAGTTCGGGCCGCCCGGCTCCGGCGACACCACCGGCTACATCCCGGCGGGCAGCTTCGGCGACTACACCGACGACGACTTCGTCAAGCCCCGCAAGGGCCGCAAGTGGTTCAAGAGATCCTTCTACACCGTGCTCGCGCTCGCCGTGATCGGCGGCGGACTCTACGGCGGCTACCGCTGGACGCAGTCCCAGTACTACGTCGGCACCAACGGCACCCATGTCGCCCTGTACCGGGGCATCAGCCAGGATCTGGCCTGGGTGTCCCTGTCGAAGGTGGAGAAGGACCACCCCGAGATCGAACTCAAGTACCTGCCGCCCTACCAGCAGAAGCAGGTCAAGAGCACCATCGCCGAGGGCGGTCTCAAGGACGCCCAGCAGAAGGTGGACGAGCTGGCCGTGCAGGCCTCCGCCTGCAAGAAGCAGTCCGAGCAGCAGGCGGCCGAGTCCAAGCAGAACTCCAAGACCGGTCAGGGCGAGGCCGGTGGCACCACGGGAACCACCCACACCACTGTCACGTCCAAGGCCACGGCGTCACCCAACCCCTCATCGACGAAGGCGTCGACGCCGTCGAAGTCCCCGAGCCCGAACCCGTCCGCGACCACCGCCACTCCCAGCCCCGGCCCCAGTCTCTCGGAGGAAGAGCAGAAGGTCGTCTCCATGTGCGGTAAGCAGTAGGCAAGCCGTGAGAGGCCCTGTCACACGATGAGCAGCACTACGAACACACCGACGCACCACACCTCGACGATCGGCGCCATCGGCGCGCCGAGCAGACGCAACACCGAGCTCGCCATGCTGGTGTTCGCCGTCGTCATCCCGGTGTTCGCCTACGCCAACGTGGGCCTGGCCATCGACGACAAGGTTCCGGCGGGCCTGCTCAGCTACGGCCTCGGGCTCGGCCTGCTGGCCGGCGTCGGCCACCTCGCCGTACGGAAGTTCGCCCCGTACGCCGACCCCCTGCTGCTGCCGCTGGCCACCCTGCTCAACGGTCTGGGACTCGTCGTCATCTGGCGCCTCGACCAGTCGAAGCTGCTCCAGTCGCTGCCCAACTACGTCGAGGCGGCGCCCCGCCAGCTGCTGTACACCGCGCTCGGCATCGCGCTGTTCGTCGTCGTGCTGATCTTCCTCAAGGACCACCGTGTCCTGCAGCGCTACACGTACATCTCGATGTTCGGCGCCCTGGTCCTGCTCATCCTGCCTTTGGTGCCCGGTCTCGGCGCCAACATCTTCGGCGCGAAGATCTGGATCCGCATCCCCGGTCTCGGCACACTGCAGCCCGGTGAGTTCGCCAAGATCGCCCTCGCCGTCTTCTTCGCCGGCTATCTGATGGTCAAGCGCGACGCCCTGGCCCTGGCCAGCCGCCGCTTCCTCGGCCTGTACCTGCCGCGCGGCCGCGACCTCGGGCCGATCCTGGTCGTCTGGCTGATGTCAATCCTCATCCTGGTCTTCGAGACCGACCTCGGCACCTCACTGCTGTTCTTCGGCATGTTCGTCGTCATGCTCTACGTCGCCACCGAGCGCACCAGCTGGATCGTCTTCGGTCTGCTGATGTCCGCGGCCGGAGCCGTCGGCGTCGCCAGCTTCGAACCGCACGTCCAGCAGCGCGTCCAGGCCTGGCTCGACCCGATGAAGGAGTACACCCTCAGCCAGAAGGGCGTGGCCGGCCACTCCGAGCAGTCGATGCAGGCGCTGTGGGCCTTCGGCTCCGGCGGCACCCTCGGCTCCGGGCTCGGCCAGGGCCACTCCGACCTGATCCGCTTCGCCGCCAACTCCGACTTCATCCTCGCCACCTTCGGCGAGGAACTCGGCCTGGCCGGCATCATGGCGGTCCTGCTCATCTACGGCCTGATCGTGGAGCGCGGCGTGCGCACCGCCCTCGCCGCCCGCGACCCGTTCGGCAAGCTGCTGGCGGTCGGCCTCTCCGGGGCCTTCGCGCTCCAGGTCTTCGTCGTGGCCGGCGGTGTCATGGGCCTCATCCCGCTGACCGGTATGACGATGCCCTTCGTGGCCTACGGCGGTTCCTCGGTGCTCGCCAACTGGGCCCTGATCGGCATCCTCATCAGAATCAGCGACACCGCACGCCGTCCGGCGCCCGCCCCCGCCATCAACCCCGACGCCGAGATGACCCAGGTGGTCCGCCCGTCATGAACAAGCCCCTGCGCCGGATCGCGATCTTCTGCGGCCTGCTCGTCCTCGCGCTGCTCGTCCGCGACAACTGGCTCCAGTACGTCAAGGCCGACAGCCTCAAGGACGACCCCAAGAACCGCAGGGTCACCATCGCCCGCTACTCCACCCCGCGCGGCGACATCATCGTCGACGGCGACCCCATCACCGGGTCCACCACGACCAGCAGCAGCGGCCTCAACGACCTGAAGTACAAGCGCACCTACAAGGACGGGCCCATGTGGGCGCCGGTCACCGGGTACGCCTCCCAGGCCTTCGGCGCCAACCAGCTCGAGTCCATCGAGGACGGCATCCTCTCCGGCACCGACGACCGGCTCTTCTTCCGCAACACCCTCGACATGATCACCGGCAAGCAGAAGTCCGGCGGCAATGTCGTCACCACCCTGAACGCCGCCGCGCAGAAGGCCGCGTACGACGGTCTCAAGGCGCAGGGCGGCAAGGGCGCCGTCGCCGCGCTCGACCCGTCCACCGGCAAGATCCTGGCGCTGGCCTCGTACCCCTCGTACGACCCCTCGTCCTTCGCCGGCAACTCCACCTCGACGGACTCCAAGGCCTGGACCGCGCTGCAGAAGAAGAACAACCCGAACGACCCGATGCTCAACCGGGCGCTGCGCGAGACCTATCCGCCGGGCTCCACCTTCAAGGTGGTCACGGCCGCGGCGGCGCTGGAGAACGGCCTGTACACCTCGGCCGACGAGAACACCGACTCGCCGCTGCCGTACATCATGCCGGGCACCACGCTCCCGCTGAAGAACGAGGGCAACATCCCCTGCAAGAACGCGACGATGCGGGTCGCGCTCAGGGTCTCCTGCAACTCGGTGTTCGGAAAGATCGGCGCCGACCTCGGCAACGACAAGATGCTCGCCGAGGCCAAGAAGTTCGGCTTCGACGCGGAGCAGTTCACGCCGGTCCGCTCCAGCGCCTCGGTCTTCTCCGACAACATGAACAAGTCGCAGACCGCGCTCTCCTCCATCGGCCAGTTCAACACCGCGGCGACCCCGCTGCAGATGGCCATGGTCGCCTCGGCGGTCGCCAACAACGGCAAGCTGATGAAGCCGTACATGGTCGACAAGCTCCAGTCGTCCAACCTCGACACGATCTCGCAGACCGACCCCGAGGAGCTCAGCCGGCCCCTCTCCGCGAAGAACGCGCAGATCCTGCAGTCGATGATGGAGACGGTCGTCTCGGACGGCACGGGCAAGAACGCCCGGATCAACGGCGTCACCGTGGGCGGCAAGACCGGTACCGCCCAGCACGGCGTGGAGAACAGTGAGAACCCGTACGCCTGGTTCATCTCCTACGCCAAGCTCGGCGACGGCAGCACCCCGGTCGCCGTGGCCGTGGTCATCGAGGACGACCAGGCCAACCGTGACGACATCTCCGGTGGCGGTCTCGCGGCGCCGATCGCGAAGAGCGTGATGGAGGCGGTCATCGGCTCCAAGAAGTGACCCCGCTCACGTCGCCTTCACATCGGCGCACGTTGCGATACCGGTCCTGTATCGGCTGACGCACTTGGACAGGTCACACAAACCCAGCCGGGTACGGTAGGCCCGGACGGCAGCCTCCGACCGCACACCCGTGTCGGTCGGGACCGACGGAGAGGGCTGGTAGGAAGCTATGGAAGAGCCGCGTCGCCTCGGCGGCCGGTACGAGCTGGGCCAGGTGCTCGGCCGCGGTGGCATGGCGGAGGTCTACCTCGCCCATGACACCCGGCTCGGCCGCACCGTGGCGGTGAAGACGCTGCGCGCGGACCTCGCGCGCGACCCGTCCTTCCAGGCCCGGTTCCGCCGGGAGGCCCAGTCGGCCGCCTCGCTCAACCATCCCGCGATCGTCGCGGTCTACGACACGGGCGAGGACTACATCGACGGGGTCTCGATCCCGTACATCGTCATGGAGTACGTGGACGGCTCGACGCTCCGGGAGCTGCTCCACTCCGGTCGCAAGCTCCTGCCCGAGCGCGCGATGGAGATGACCATCGGCATCCTCCAGGGCCTGGAGTACGCCCACCGCAGTGGCATCGTCCACCGCGACATCAAGCCGGCGAACGTCATGCTGACGCGCAACGGCCAGGTCAAGGTCATGGACTTCGGCATCGCCCGCGCCATGGGCGACTCCGGTATGACGATGACGCAGACCTCCGCGGTCATCGGCACCGCGCAGTACCTCTCGCCGGAGCAGGCGAAGGGCGAGCAGGTCGACGCCCGCTCCGACCTGTACTCGACCGGCTGTCTGCTCTACGAGCTGCTGACGGTACGTCCGCCCTTCGTCGGCGACTCCCCGGTGGCTGTCGCGTACCAGCACGTACGTGAGGAAGCGCAGCCGCCGTCGGTCTTCGACCCCGAGATCACGCCCGAGATGGACTCCATCGTCCTGAAGGCCCTGGTCAAGGACCCCAACTACCGCTACCAGTCCGCCGACGAGATGCGCGCCGACATCGAGGCCTGCCTCGACGGCCAGCCCGTCGCGGCCACGGCGGCCATGGGCTCGGTCGGCTACGGCGCCTACCCGGACGACCAGCCGACGACGGCCCTGCGCTCCTCGGACGCCGGCGCCACGTCGATGCTGCCGCCGATGGGCCCGGACGGGGGCTACGGCTACGACGACGACCGCGTGGACCGGCGCCGCCAGAAGAAGTCCAACACCTCCACGATCCTGCTGGTCGTGGCCGGTGTCCTGGTGCTGGTGGGCGCGATCCTGATCGGCAAGTGGGCGTTCAGCGGCAACAACTCCGCGGACGACACGGTCTCGGTGCCCAACCTCGTGGGTGTGACCCAGTCCGACGCCGAGAACCAGCTGAAGAACATCGACCTCAAGGTCGGCACGGTCAAGCAGCAGCCCTGCGAGGCCCAGACCAAGGGCAACGTCTGCTCCCAGGACCCGAAGGGCGGAACCGACCTCAAGAAGGGCGAGGCGGTCAACCTGGTGGTGTCGACCGGCGCGCCGAAGGTGGCCGTGCCGAACGTCACGGGCAAGAGCCTCGACGAGGCCACCCAGATCCTGGAAGGCGACGACTACAAGTTCGTCGTCAAGACGAAGACCGAAGAGTCCACCACCGAGGACGCGAACACCGTCCTGGACCAGGACCCGAAGCTCGGCGCGGAAGTCCAGAAGGGCTCCACGATCACCCTCACCATCGCCAAGGCCCCGCAGACCGTCGCGATCCCCGACGTCACCGGCCAGAGCTGCGACGACGCCAAGTCCACGCTGTCCGACGCCGGCCTGAACGGCAACTGCGTCAACACGCCGACCAACGACGACTCGCAGGACGGCAAGGCCATCGCGACCAACCCCACGATCGGCACCCAGGTCAAGAAGAACAGCGCGGTGCAGATCAACATCGGCGAGAAGCAGAACAGCCAGGTCCAGGTCCCGAACATCCAGGGCCAGACCCTGGGGAACGTCAAGCAGGCGCTTCGGCAGGCGGGCCTCCAGGTCGGCAACATCCAGGGCTCCCAGGACGACAACGCCATCGTCATCAGCTCGGACCCGAGCCAGGGCAGCACGGTCAACCAGGGCACCTCGGTCAACCTGATCGCCGTGCAGAACGGCAACAACAACGGCGGTAACAACGGCGGCACCAACTTCTTCGGAGGCGTCACCGGAACCGCGTACCGCACGAAGGACTGACCCTCCACCGCGCGCGACCACGAGAGCCCCGGGCCCTGTTCACACAGGGTGCCGGGGCTCTCGTACAGCCGCTGTCCGAGCGACCGCTAACGCAGTTCCTCGGGTGGGGTCCGCTTGCTGTCCACCTTCTCCACGCGGACCAGCTCGCCCCACACCACGTACCGGTAGCGGGAGGTGTACACCGGGGTGCAGGTGGTCAGGGTGATGTAGTGGCCGGCCTTCTTCTTGCCGGACTCCCCGGGGATCTGCGAGAGGACCTTGACGTTGTACTTCGACGTCTCGTCCAGGACGTCGTACACCTTGTAGATGTACCACTTGTCCCGTGTCTCGAAGACGATCGGGTCGCCGTTCTTCAGCTTGTCGATGTTGTGGAACTTGGCGCCGTGGCCGTCCCGGTGGGCGGCGAGGGTGAAGTTGCCCTTCTTGCCCGTCATCGGCAGCGTCGCCTTGACCGGGTCCAGGTAGTAGCCGGCCACGCCCTCGTTGAGGACCTTCGTCGACGTGCCCTTCTCGACCAGGACCTCGCCGTTCTTCATGGCGGGCACATGCAGGAAGCCGATGCCGTTCTTGGTGTCGAGCGCTCCGGGGCCGCCCGGCTCGTTGGCCCAGGTGTCACGGACCTTGTCGGCCTGCTTGTCCGCGGCCCGGTCGGCGACGACGTTCGTCCACCAGAGCGAGTAGACGACGAAGAGGCCGAGGATCAGGCCCCCCGTGATGAGGAGTTCACCGAAGACGCTGACCGCCAGGGCGATTCGGCCCGTGCCCCGCCGTCGGCCTGCCGGGGGCGCCGTGGGCGCGTCGGTTTCCTCGTGTGTGCCGTCAGTGGTCGCTGCCACAGTCGCATCTGCCCTTACTCGACGAGCGCATCCGGCTTGCCCTTGCTGCGCGGCCGTTCCTCGACCATCTTGCCCCAGACGATCAACCGGTACTTGCTGGTGTACTCCGGTGTGCAGGTCGTCAGGGTGATGTAGCGGCCCGGCCCGGTGAAGCCCGACTGCGGCGGCACGGGACTGATCACACTCGTGTTGCTCGGGGACGTGACGGGGAGCATCGACGTCATCTTGTAGACGTAGTACTCGTCCTGGGTCTCCACGACGACCTCGTCGCCCGGCTTGAGCTTGTTGATGTACCGGAACGGCTCACCGTGTGTGTTGCGATGCCCGGCCAGCGCGAAGTTGCCGGTCTTCGCCGACGGCATCGCCGTCTTCAGCGCGCCTTCGCTGTAGTGGCCGACCATGCCCTTGTCGAGCACCTTCTTGTTGCTGACGCCCTCGGCGATCGGCACCACCACGTCCAGCTTGGGGATGTGGAGGATGGCGAAGCCCTGCCCCGGCTCGAACTCCCCCGGCGCCCGCTTCCCGCTCGCCCAGTCCTTCTGCAGACTGCTGGTCTCGCTGTCCGCCTGCGCATGCGCCCGCACGTTGGTCCACCACAGCTGGTAGGAGACGAACAACAGCATCAGCACGCCGGTGGTGATGAACACCTCACCGATCGCGCGGCTCACCAGAACACCCGCACTGGGCTTGCGCGCACGGGCCTGACGCCGGGCCTCGACCCGGGACAGCGGAGCGTCCGAGGCGGCGGACTCCGCCGATTCGGAAGTCTCGGCGGACTCCGGGACCGCGTGCGCGCCCCCATGACGCCCATGACGGCGCTTGGCGGCCTTTCTGCGGGCCGCTCGGCCGCCCGGCGGGGTTCCAGTGGCGGATGTGACTCCTGAGGCGTCAGAGGGCGATTCAGACGGTGACGCCGAGGGTGACGCGGACGGCGGTATGGAGGCGCCGGGCGGCAGATCGGGGATCCGCAGCGCCACCGTCTCCTCGTCGATGGGAGGCAGCACCTGGGTCACCGGCTGGACCGGGGGCGGAGTCGCCGGCTCGGCCGGGGGCGCGACGGGATACGTCGCCTGCTGCCCGACCGACCACTCCTCCTGCCGACGGGCTCCCTGCGAACCCCCGTCGGCCCACTCGAACGCACCGGACGCCTCGTAGGGCTCCTGCCCGTACAAGGCGTCGGACTCGCGCTCGGGGCGCAGTGCGGTCACGCCGTGGCCCTGCCCACCACCGGGGAGAGCCCCGCCGACCTCGCCACCGCGCCCTCGTCCCCGCACTCCACCAGCCAGTTGGCCAGCATGCGGTGCCCGTGCTCGGTCAGCACCGACTCGGGGTGGAACTGGACGCCCTCGACCGGGAGTTCACGGTGGCGCAGCCCCATGATGATCCCGTCGTGGGTACGAGCCGTCACCTCCAGCTCGGCCGGCACGGTCGGGGGCATCGCCGCCAGCGAGTGGTAGCGCGTCGCCGTGAAGGGCGTCGGCAGTCCGGCGAAGACGCCCCTGCCCTCGTGCTCCACCAGCGAGGTCTTGCCGTGCAGCAGTTCCGGGGCGCGGTCCACCACACCGCCGTACGCCACCTGCATCGACTGCATGCCCAGGCACACACCGAAGACGGGGACGGAGGTGGCGGCGCAGTGGCGCACCATCTCGATGCAGACCCCGGCCTCCTCCGGCGTGCCCGGACCCGGTGACAGCAGCACACCGTCGAAGCCGTCCTGGGCGTGCGCGGTCGACACCTCGTCGTTGCGCAGCACCTCGCACTCGGCGCCCAGTTGGTACAGGTACTGGACCAGGTTGAAGACGAAGCTGTCGTAGTTGTCCACGACGAGAATGCGCGCGCTCACTGGTTGTCCACCGTCACATCGTTGAAGGGCAGCAGCGGTTCGGCCCATGGGAAGACGTACTGGAAGAGGACATAGACCATCAGCAGGACGAGGGCGAGCGAGATCAGCGCCTTCACCCACGCGTTCCCTGGCAGATGCCGCCAGATCCAGCCGTACATGCCGTCCCTTCCGTTCCACCACGGCACCAGACTCACGCCGTACCCGCACCAGACTAACGGCGCAACGCCGCCGGTCTGCCTTCGTCCACAGGCTGTGTGCTGTCCAGGTGACCCCACACGATGAGCCGGTGACTGTGCCCCCACTCCGGATCGCACGTGGTCAGCGTGAGATAACGGCCCGGGCGCGTGTACCCCGACTTACGTGGCACAGGGTCGATCACCTCAATGTCGGTGGGAACGGTTTTGTAGGGGCCTTTGTCGATCCGATACGTGAACCAGGTCGTCCCGTCGGTCAACACCACCGCGTCCCCCGGCCGCAGCTCGGGGAAGTCCACGAACGGGTCCCCGTACGTCCGCCGATGCCCCGCCACCGCGAAGTTCCCCACCTGCCCGAGCTGGGCGGTGTTCGCGTAGTGCCCTAGCCCCTTCTTCAGGGTGTTGACCGCGGTGTTCTCCAGCACCGGCTTGTTCCACGTGAAACCGAGCCGTGGGATGTACATGATCGCGAAGGGCTTGCCCGCCTTGTACGGCGCCGGCTCGGCCGGAGCGGCGGAACCCCCGTCCGTACCCCCGTCCGCGCTCCCGGCCGTGGACTTGGGCTGCGCCGTCTTCTTCGACCACTGGTCGTGCAGGACGTCGATCTGGTGGCTCATCGCACCGTCCGCCCGCACCCCGGTCCAGAAGAGCACGTACACGACGAAGAGGCAGATCAGCGCCCCGACGGTGATGCACAGTTCGCTGACGGTCCTGACCACAACGCGCACCGGCAGCTCCCCAACTGCTCAGTTCACTCCACGGGCTGGGCGTAGTGCAGATCCACTGTGCCCGAGTAGCCGGGCAGAGTCACCGTCCCGTCGTGGGTCACTTTCCAGCCGAGACCGTAGACATTCACGTAGACCATGTAGTTCTGGATCGCGGTGGAGTCAGACAGCGCCCTGTTGAGCTTGTCGGGGTCACCGATCGCCGTGATCTTGTACGGCGGTGAGTAGACCCGGCCCTGGAGGATCAGGGTGTTGCCCACGCAGCGCACGGCGCTGGTGGAGATCAGCCGCTGGTCCATGACCTTGATGCCCTTGGCGCCGCCCAGCCACAGGGCGTTCACCACGGCCTGCAGATCCTGCTGGTGGATGACCAGGTAGTCGGGCTGCGGCTCGGGATAGCCGGGGAGCTTGGCGGTGGCGTTCGGCGGGGCGTCGTTGAGGGTGACGGTGATCGCCGTGCCCTTCAGCTTCCGGGTGCCCGCCTTCTTCTCCAGCTCCGCCAGCTTCTCGTCCTGCGCCTTGCTGCTGCCGTCGTCCCGCTCGGCCAGCGCCTCCACCTGCCGGCGCAGCGAGGCACTGGAGTCGTCCAGCCCCTTGTTCTTGCGGCTGCGCTCCTGGATGAGGTCGGAAAGCTTCAGCAGTGAGGTGTCCGTGCGGATGTTGGTGCCCTTGGCCGTATTGAAACTGGTGAAGAAAATGAGCCCGGCGAGGGCGAAGACGGCCACCGTGAGCACCCGCACGGGCCGGAAACGGCGCCCTGGGCCAGGACTGGATCCAGCCTGGGGGGAGTCGGCAGAATTGCTCAACGTACCCTTATCTCCTTCGGCGCCGCGGAACCACTACGCTAACGGACGCCCGGGGGAGCGCTAAGAGTCCCCTTGTACGCTGCCCCGGAGCCAGCCACAGTTCCCTGCGCGGCCACGCAGCGCATCGACAGGAGAGACCCTCGTGCCGAAGTCACGTATCCGCAAGAAGGCCGACTACACGCCGCCGCCGTCGAAGCAGGCGACGGCCATCAAGCTGAACAGCCGCGCCTGGGTGGCGCCTGTGATGCTGGCCATGTTCATCATCGGGCTCGCCTGGATCGTCGTCTTCTATGTGACCGACGGTTCACTGCCGATCGACAGCCTGGACAACTGGAACATCGTGGTCGGTTTCGGCTTCATCGCCGCCGGATTCGGTGTCTCCACCCAGTGGAAGTAAGGGCCCCGACCGGGTGGACATAGCTCTGCCCAGGGGTATCCGCTGAGTTATCCACAGCCAGTGAAATATCCACAGAGGCCCTGGGGATAAAGAACGACGATCTGTGGATAACCAGTCGGGCGTTGACGCCGGTACGACTGTCGCACTCATCTTCGCAAGCCTGTTCGCCCCCTGCCTGACCTGCGGAAACAGCGGTCGGTGACAGGGGGCACAGCTGTTCCCGGACACCATGCACAAGATTCGACACCCGCTGTGGACAACCGGGTACGTCAGGTGAGCTGAGCCGTCCTGAGCAGGGTCATCACCACGACGACCACCAGGACGAGCGCGCAGGTCCCGTACTGCACGAGGGCTCGGCGCTCGCGGGGGGCGTGGACCATTCCGTAGCCCGTGACGAGGCCCGCGACGAGGCCGCCGATATGGGCCTGCCAGGAGATGCCGCTCCAGCTGAAGGTGAAGATCAGGTTGATCACCAGCAGGGCGATGATCGGCCGCAGGTCGTAGTTGAGCCGGCGCATCAGGACGGCGGTGGCGCCGAACAGACCGAAGATGGCTCCGGAGGCGCCGAGGGTCTGGGTCGTGGGCGAGGCCAGGAAGTAGACCAGGGCGCTCCCGGCCAGTCCGGAGGTGAGGTAGACGGCGAGGTAGCGGGCCCGGCCGAGGGCGGCTTCGAGGGGTCCGCCCAGCCACCAGAGGCTGAGCATGTTGAAGCCGATGTGCCAGATCTCCTGATGGGCGAACATCGAGGTCACCAGGCGGTACCACTCGCCCGCCGCGACCCCCTGGGTGGCCTTGTACGGGGCCGGGGGCCACTCGCCGATCAGGACGAGGTCGCTCAGCAGCGAGGGCCGCACATGGACGGCGATGAACACGGCCACGTTGATCCCGATGAGGATCTTGGTGAGCAGCCGCGGGTCGGCCGTGACGGTGCCGCCGGCGACGGTGCGGGGGCGGGACGCGGCCGGGGCGTGGCCCGTGCCGGAGTCGCCGCGGGCGCATTCGGGGCACTGGAAGCCCACGGAGGCGTTGACCATGCACTCGGGGCAGATCGGGCGTTCGCAGCGGGTGCAGCGGATACCGGTCTCGCGGTCCGGGTGGCGGTAGCAGCCGGGCAGGCTCTGGGCGTCCTGCGAGCTGCCTGCCGCGTGGTCCATGACATCCCCTTGGTCGTCGAGCGGGTGCCGTGCACAAATGCACCGCCCCGCCCATCTTTACGGATGAGCGGGGCGTTTGGTTCCTGCCGTGCGGGGACTCGGCCCTCGTGGGTCCCGTCCCTCGCGGGTCTCAGCCCTCGCGGGTCTCGACGACGACCGACTCGATGACGACGTCGTTGACCGGACGGTCGGTGCGCGGGTTGGTCTGGGTGGTGGCGATGGCGTCGATCACCTTCTGGCTGGCCGCGTCGGTGACCTCGCCGAAGATGGTGTGCTTGCGGTTCAGCCACGTCGTGGGAGCCACGGTGATGAAGAACTGCGAGCCGTTGGTGCCCGGACCGGCGTTGGCCATGGCCAGCAGGTAGGGCTTGTTGAAGGAGAGGTCCGGGTGGAACTCGTCCTCGAACTGGTAGCCGGGGCCGCCGGTGCCGTTGCCCAGCGGGTCACCGCCCTGGATCATGAATCCGCTGATCACCCGGTGGAAGACCGTGCCGTCGTAGAGCTTGTCCGTGGACTTGGCACCCGTGGCGGGGTTGATCCACTCACGCTCGCCCTGGGCGAGCTCGACAAAGTTCCGGACCGTCTTGGGCGCGTGGTTCGGCAGGAGCCGGACTTCGATGTCGCCATTGTTGGTCTTCAGGGTGGCGTAAAGCTGCTCAGCCACGATCTGCCTTCCGTTGTCTTCCTGTGATCCCCCGATCCTCGCACGGTTCGCGGAAATCCGGCCTCGTACCCCCGGGTACCGGCGCGCTGGGCGGCGATCCGTGGCATTGTCGACGACAAGCTCCCGTTGCCCCGTATTCATCCTCATGACCCGGATGCCCGCCCTCGCATGCCTGGCGGTTCCCTGGCAGGCATGATCCGTAAAAGGGTGGAAAGTCGAATTACCGTACGCCACCGAGGAGGAGGAACCCGTGACCCGCATCGACAGCGTGCGCGCCGCGACCGGTTCGGCGAAGGACAGCGTGCTGCACGCCGCGGAAGTGGTGGCGCCCTACGCCGAGACGGCCAAGGACAGGACCGCGCACTACGCACACGAGGCACGCGTACGGCTCGCGCCGAAGGTGTCGCAGGCCGCCGATCAGGCCCGCGTCCAGTACGACGCGTATGTCGCCCCGCGTATCGAACAGGCCCTCACGTATGTGCCGCCGAAGGTCGACCAGGCCGCTCAGGAGGCCGCCGAACGTACGCGCAAGGCGGCTCGACAGGCCGCCGACTACTCCCGGCCGAGGATCGAGCAGGCGGTGGCCGCGGCCGGGCCCGTCAGGGACGAGGCCGCCGCGCGCGGTGTGGCCGCACTGGCCGCCCTGCGCGGCCAGGTCTCGCCGCAGGAGATCCAGAAGCTGGTCCGCAAGCATGAGCGGCGGGCGAGGGCCGGTCGCGCCGCGAAGGCGCTGCTGGTGCTCGGCGCGCTCGCGGGCGGCGCTTTCGCCGCCTGGAAGTGGTGGGACAAGCAGGCCAACCCGGACTGGCTGGTGGAGCCGCCGGCGGCGACGGAGGTTCCGGAGCCGGGACGGCTGACGTCGGTGGACGGCAGCGGCAAGTCGGTCCTCGACCCCGAGGTCCAGGCCAAGGAGGCCGAGGAGGAGGCCGCGCGTCACGACGAGGGTCACTGACACCCGTCGGACCGGACCGGTCGAACTGCGCTGTGGGGCGGGAGACTTGAGGGTCTCCCGCCCCACAGCGATGTTTCACGTGGAACAGTGCGGGGCACATCGCGGACCCCTCGCGAACATCACCGTTGCAACGACCCACGTGTCCGAGTTATGCACAACCTCCTCTTACGGAATGCGCCCTTCTGGTTACGGTCCCGCCTTTACTCCAGCTCACAGCGGGGGCGACTGCCGCGGTGAGCGGTCCGCGCACCTCGCCGGGGCATCTGGGAAGCGCTCCGTGAGGTCACTCCCGCTCCCGATATTTGCGCAAACTTTTGCAACGACGGTCGAAGTCGCAGGTGACGCGCATCACTGCGGGGGGCGGTTCATAAAAGCGCGGCGGCAGGGCGGGGCCGGTTGGGCTCTTGGGGCAGGTCTCGGGGCACAGTTCGGGAACGGGGCGGGTGTTCGGGCGGTTTCCCGGCAGCTCCCGGTGCGGGGGAACGAGCGCCGTCCACCAGGAACGCTCCCGGATCGGATCACGCGTGCGTCCCGAGCCGGACCGCAGCCTCGGCGCAGGGCACAAAAAGACCCCTCCGACCATGTTTTCCGAGGTCGGAGGGGGTTTCGGGGTGGAGCCTAGGGGAGTCGAACCCCTGACATCTGCCATGCAAAGACAGCGCTCTACCAACTGAGCTAAGGCCCCGAAGTGAGGCATCCGGCCGGATGAACCGCATCCCGGCGGGCGCCGGAGACCAGAGTACCGGGTCACCCCCGGGATCTCGCAAAAAGATTGGGGGTCCCCGCAGGCGACCACTCTCCGTAAGATGCTCGGCGTGGTTCGCTACAGCGAACCACAGTACTTGGGGAAGCGATGGGGAGACGCAATGGACGCCGCACAGCAGGAAGCGACCGCGAGAGCGCGGGAACTGCAGCGGAACTGGTACGGGGAGCCACTGGGGGCGCTCTTCCGTAAGCTCATAGACGATCTTGGCCTCAACCAGGCTCGTCTGGCGGGGGTACTCGGTCTGTCGGCTCCGATGCTGTCGCAGCTGATGAGCGGTCAGCGGGCGAAGATCGGCAATCCGGCCGTCGTACAGCGGGTGCAGCTGCTGCAGGACCTGGCGGGGCAGGTCGCGGACGGCAGCGTCAGCGCGGCGGAGGCCACCGACCGCATGGACGAGATCAAGAAGTCGCAGGGGGGATCCGTGCTCAGCAACACCACGACCACGACGAGCAGTTCGGGTGCGCCGACGGTCAAGCGGGTGGTCCGCGAGATCCAGTCGCTGCTCCGTTCCGTGGCCGCCGCGGGTGACATCATCGACGCCGCGGACACGCTCGCGCCGACCCACCCCGAACTGGCCGAGTTCCTGCGGGTGTACGGCGCCGGCCGCACCTCCGACGCGGTGACGCACTACCAGTCCCACCAGAACTGAGGCGGTGGCCCGGTTCGCCGAAGGGGGTTCGGCGGCCGGGCCACGGCGCGGGTGGAGAAGACCCGGGCGGGGGACCGGACGAGGAGAACCGGAGCAGGGAGGCGCGAGGGGGAGTCGTATCGCTCGTCGAGGGGGAAGCAAGGGGGGTAGCCGAAGGGGGAGGAGCGACGCACAGCCATGGGTGAGGTCTTCGCCGGCCGGTACGAACTGGTCGACCCGATCGGGCGTGGTGGAGTGGGCGCCGTCTGGCGCGCCTGGGACCACCGGCGCCGTCGCTATGTGGCCGCCAAGGTGCTGCAGCAGCGGGACGCGCACTCACTGCTGCGCTTCGTGCGTGAACAGGCCCTGCGGATCGACCACCCCCATGTACTCGCACCGGCCAGTTGGGCGGCCGACGACGACCAGGTGCTGTTCACCATGGACCTGGTGGCCGGAGGCTCACTGGTCCATCTGGTCGGCGACTACGGTCCCCTGCCGCCGGCGTTCGTCTGCACGCTCCTCGACCAGCTGCTGTCGGGGCTGGCGGCCGTGCACGCGGAGGACGTGGTGCACCGGGACATCAAACCGGCCAACGTGCTGCTGGAGGCCACCGGTACGGGCCGGCCGCGTCTGCGGCTCTCCGACTTCGGCATCGCCATGCGGCTGGGCGAGCCACGGCTGACGGAGACCAACCTCGTGGTGGGGACGCCGGGTTATCTCGCGCCCGAGCAGATGCTGGGCGCTGAACCGGACTTCCCGGCGGACCTGTTCGCCGTCGGTCTGGTCGCGCTGTATCTCCTGGAGGGCGCCAAGCCGGACGCCAAGGCGCTCATCCAGTACTTCGCGGCACACGGGACGCCGAGCGCGCCCAAGGGCATTCCCGAGCCCCTCTGGCAGGTCGTGGCGTCGCTGCTGCAGCCCGATCCCGAGTCGCGGTTCCGCACGGCCACGGGGGCGCGCAAGGCCCTGGCGGCGGCCGCGGAGCTCCTGCCGGAGCCGGGACCCGACGACGAGTCGATAGAGATCTTCGACCAACTCGGCCCCCTGCCACCGGGGTTCGTCCCGGAGGGCCCGCTGAAACGGGCGCCGGGGGTGGGGGTGAGACCGGCAACGGCAACCACCGGGACCTCGCCGACCGGCGTGGGGACGGGGGATGGGCCTGGCACGGATGACGGGCCGGGCACGGGTGCCGGGCTTCGCGGAGGCTCCCGGTCGGCCCTCGGTGCCGTCTCGTCCGGAGGGGGCGAGTCGGCGGAGGGCAGTTGGTCCGCGAGGGGGGTCCAGCCGTCCCCGTACGCCCCGGGTTCCGCCGCACCGCACGATCCCGGCACGGACGGCGACCCCCTGCCGGAGCCGCACACGCCCACGCCGACCCCCAGCATGTCGGACACCGGCAGCTTCCACCTCCCCCCGCCGCAGGCCACGGCCTCCTCGCCCCGGAACGCCGCCCCGGAACCGACCCCACCGCACCCGCTCTCGCGGCCGCCGTTCGCCGGCGAGCCGCAGCAGCAGCGCGCCGAGGCTCAGCACCCGGAGCAGCTGCAGGACCAGTGGCGCACACAGGCCCGGGCACAGGCCCAGGCACCGGTACAGCCACCCCGGCCCACACAGCCTCCGTCCGCCCCCTTCTCCCCCTACGACCCCACCCACGTCCTGTCCTCCCCCCGGACCATGCAGCCGGCGCCCCACCGTCCCGCCGAACCCTCTACTGCTTCGTACACCGCCCAGGTCCCGCAGGTTCCCCATCCCGCGCGGGAAACCCCCGAAGAGGCCACACGCCGCAACCGCCGCAGCGGCCACCGCGCCCGCCGCCCAGGCCCCCCGGCCAAGGTGGCGCTCCCCCTCCTCCTACTGGCCCTGGCCTGCTACGCCGTGGGCATCTGGGCACTGACCCGCATCTGAGCGGCCGCCCGCCGGTGCGTCACCAAGCAGCGCTGAAGCAGCGGAGGAGCCGGTCGAAGGCGGCCGAGGAGCCGGTCGAAGCACCGGCCGATGCGCCTCACACCACCCGGGCCCGCCTGCGAGCCGTCACCGTCCACACCCCCAGCACGGCGAGCAGCACCGTCCCCGCGCCGATCCCGCCCGCGGCCAGGGCCTTCATCGCCGTGCCGCCGTCGTTCCCCGTGGCCGTCCCGGGCCCGGTCACCGTCTGCGCCGTGATCTCCCGGTCCTGTGCCGTGATGTGGAAGACGTTCCGGGGGACGGACTGCCCGCCGTATGCGGGGCCGTCCTGTGCGCCGCCCGCGAGCCGTATCCGCAGCGTCACCTCGAAGGGGCCGTCGCCGAAGGTGTCGGCGACGGCGTCGGAGAGATGGACGACGAGGTAGTAGAAACCGGCGAACCGCATGGCGTTGACCTTGGGGAGGCCCGCGAAACGGTTGCCGTAGTCGACCGGCGGCAGCGCGGCGAGCGGCGCGGACAGCTGCTTGCCGTTGTAGCCGCGGCTCGTCCCCTCGACCTCGCCGCGCACGGGGTTGTAGAGCGTCATGTCGAGGGCGTCGATGGCGTAGCCCCGCCGGCCGCCCCCGGTGGCGCCCAGCTCGGCGGTGACGGACAGCTGCTGGCCCCAGTCGACGGGGACCTTGTAGAAGAGCGTCCGGCCGGGCGGGACGGTCGTGCGCCAGACGCCCTGGCCGACAGCGGCCGCCACGGCGAATCCGGCGCCGCCCGTAAGGGCCGCCGGCGCACCGGGGAGGGGCGTGGGGGTGGCGGAGTTCCATGACTGGGGGGCGCTCGTCACACCACCGCCCGTCAGGCCCGGCTCCGTCGTGGTGGTGAGCTCAAGGTCCCAGTCGCCGGGCGCGGAGTCCGCCGTACCGACACGTTCGACGACCACGTAGTACGTGCCGCCGTCCGCGCACACGGGGGTGCGCGGGGCGGTGGTGCGGGCCCCCAGCGCCGTGATGGGGTGCGGGCTGCCGGATGTGCCGAAGGTGGCGCTGTCGGTGGAGCAGATGTGGCTCTCGGTGTTCTGGACGGTCACCTTGATGCCTTCGGCCACGGAGACCCGGGCGTCGGTGCGGGGGACGGCGGTGACGGAGACGTAGGCGTTGGAGGAGGCGTCGAGGTCGAGGCGGTAGTAGCGCTTCGCGGCGCTCGGGAGCGAGCTGCGGTAGTACGTGCCGGCCTGGAGGAGTCTCGCGTCCGCGGTCCCGGTCGCCCCCTCGACGCCCTCGGCGTCCGGCGCGAAGACGTACGAGGACGAGGCATCGGCCGCCAGCGCCGGTCCGGTCGGCCATGACAGCGGCAGCAGCGCCGATATGAAGAACAACGCCGCCGTACGCCATCTCATCTCGCGCCACCCCTCGTCGTCGCCCGGACCGCGGGACCGACGCCCATCCTGCCCCGCGGTGGCGCGCATCATCCGTGGATCGCGCAACACGGCAACCGGAACGCGAAACCCCGACCGTGAGGACGGCCGGGGTTTGTTCAGAATCGGTGTCGGTGCTCAGGAACCCGTGGGCACGGAGTCGGTCGCCTCCGTCCACAGATCCTGCTCGGCGCGATCCGCCTGGATCTGGCGGTACACGAGGAGCCCGCCGATGGCGGCCAGTGCGACCAGGAGAAGCTTCTTCACCGCGCGACCTCGTCTTTCCTTGACGTAGGGGACCTCTGGCGCCCGACTATACACACCGACCGATATCGATCGGTGACCTGTGTGCGGGCCCAACTCCCGCTCCCGACAACGCAGTAGAACCGGAAGCGGTTACTCCAAATTATCCCTTTGGCGGCTTTCTTCAGACCTTACACCCATTCGTGTGGTGTTCATCTGAAGATCGACGCGCCACGGGCGTCGGTCCACCACTTCGCGGCCTCCATACACATCATGAGGAAAGTACGCAAATCGCCCAACCCGAAAGTGAGGGAACATGGCCCGCACCCAGGTCATGAAGGTCTGGACCGCCTTCGTCACCGCCCTGCTCGCGCTCTGCTCGGCGCTCGGACTCGTCGCCACCGCCGCCCCCGCCGCCATGGCGCAGACCGGGGCGACCGGCAAGAGCACGGGCACGAGCACCGCCGCGCACCGCGCGACGATGCCGACGCCCTCCCACCACTGGGTCTGGTCCCAGGCCAGGGCCCTGCCCCCCACGATGAAGCAGCGCATCCGTGCCGAGGCCCACGGCAAGTCCCCCAGCTGCCGGCACCGCCCGCTCGACGAGACGACGGACGCCACGGGCGAGACCACCGAGCAGTGCGACCCCTCCTGAAGCACCACGAGCCCCCTGGCGCCCCAAGACTTCTTCCGGAGTCCGTAGCCTGGCTCCATGCATCATCGGCGCATAGTCATCGTCACCGCTGTACATGCCCCGTCGGCCGAGTTCCTGGGAGAGGCGTACGAGTCGTTATGCGCGCAAGAACTTCCCCCAGGGTGGGAGTGGCACTGGGTGATCCAGGAGGACGGCACGACGGACCTGGTCCGGCCGCACGTCCCCGAGGACGCGCGCGTGACCTTCCGGCAGGGAAGGCCGGGCGGTCCTGGAGTAGCCCGTACGTTCGCCCTGGCGCACGCGGACGGAACGTATGTGAAGGTGCTGGACGCCGACGACCAACTCGCGGCAGGTGTGCTGGCGCGTGACCTGGCCGCGCTCGAGGCCGACCCCACCATCGGGTGGGCGACCTCCCGGGCTCTGGACCTGATGCCGGACGGCTCGACCGTGGGCTTCCCGGGCGATCCCGAGGAGGGACCGATAGAGCGAGGCGCCGTGCTCGACTACTGGAAGGCGAACGACTTCCGCGCCCAGGTGCATCCGGCGACCCTCTTCGTCCGCCAGGAGCTGCTGCTGGCGCTCGGCGGGTGGATGGCGCTGCCGGCCTCTGAGGACACGGGGCTGCTGCTGGCGCTGAACGCGGTGGGCCGGGGCTGGTTCTCCCGCGAGACAGGGCTTCTGTACCGCAAGTGGAAGGGTCAGGTGACCGGGCAGGCGGCGCACGCGGAGACGACGGAGCGCGCGGCCCGGATGGCGGTGGTGGAGCAGCGGGCGACAGCGCTCGCTTCTTTTGCGTGGCGCGACCCTGCCCGTACGGTGTGACCGACCCGTACGAGACCGGCCGCAAGCCCCCTGGAACGCCCCGAGTGCGCCCCTAGCGCGCCCCACCCGCAACCGCGAGCCAGTGCGCGACCCTGCGCACGGTGGTCTCGTCCAGTTGCTCCGCGAGGGCCTGTACGGCGCTCCAGTCGTCCGGCCCCAGGTCGTGCAGCCCCGCCTTGCCGAGACCGGCCACCAGCACCTGCCTACGACGGCCGCCCATGCGCTCCTTGAAGCTGACGGGCTGCTCGGTGGCGGCCGGAGGCCCGGGCGCCGGTGAGGTGTCGGTGGCGGCGGGCGTGACGTCGTAGCGCTGCCAGGCCCCGTCCTCGGGTCCCCAGAGGGCGACCTCGAAATCGCCGCCACGCGCGCGTACCGTCTGCGCCATCTCGCCGAGCGCGTACTGGACGGGGGCGCGGTGGGGGGACTCGGCGCAGACCTGCCAGGACGCGGAGGACGGCTGGTGGGCCATGGCGACCCAGCGTGGCGCTCCTGACGGCTGCGGGCTCTGAGGACGTGGGGGCACTTCACTCACCCTTCGGAGGCTGCACGGCACGGGGACGATAGCTGACGGGCCGTCAGATGACCAGTGCGTGCCTCTGTCCTCTTCACGGTCGCCGTGACACCCTGCCGTCGGTCATGGACGAGGAGGCGGCGATGACGGAGACCCACGGCGTGGACGCGGCCGAGACGGCCGCCAGGACCGCCGCGGCACAGGCGCTGAGGGAACTCCACGGCACACGCGCGCGTAGCGCGTACGAACGCGCCCTGGCCGCGTGCCGTCGGGCCGGGGTCGACGAGTCCGCCGCCCAGGCGGTGCCGGACAGCCCGGTCGGACGTGCCGCCCACGCCCTGCGTCTGGCGGGCCGTTCCCTCGCCGCCCTGACGACGTCCGCGCCCGACCCGGCGGCGGACGCACGCTGCGCCCGTAACGCCGCCGCCACGGCCGCCCTGGCCGCTCAGCTGGCCCAGACGCGGGAGGAGGGAGAAGGCGCCCGTGAAGCGCTCGGGGCCGCTCTCGCCGCCTCACGGGCGGCCGCGGTGGCGGCGGGAGGAGCGGCGGCCGGTAAGGACACGGCCCTGAACGCGGCGGCCGATGAGGCCGAGAAGCTGGCGGTGGCGGCCGCGCGCGAGGCGGGGTGGAGATAGCGGACCCGACCCGTGGCGTCCGGCTCCGGTCCCTCCCCTCGTGGGGACCGGCGCCGAACGCCGCGGATCTGCCGGGCTCAGCAGAGACCGTCGCCGTCGCCCGGAGCCTCCTGCGGAAGCTGTCCGAGAACGTTCGGCGCCGTGAGCTGTCTCCCCGAGTGCTGAGCCGATGGCCTGCGCGGACGTAGCGTGATGAACTCGCTACCGGGTCGGGATCCTGCCAGCTGGGGCGCGGACCGAGGAGGCTCCGGTCCTCTTCCGGACCCTTAACCCGCAGGTCAGCCATATAAAGTGAGTTTTCCGGTCCGGATGTTCAAACGCGGGGGAGGTAGGGGTGGAGGCCTTGAGTTCCGACTCAGGGGCACGCACAGCCTTCGCGGAGCGCCTTGCACTGCTGTACAAGGAGGCGGGCAACCCTCCCCTCACTCGCGTGGCCGAGGCTGTCGTACAGCTGCAGCGGAAGGACGAGCGGGGGCGGCCCGTGCGGGTCTCCGCGCAGCGGATCAGCGACTGGCGCCGAGCCAAGAACGTGCCGGCGCAGTTCACCGCGCTCGCCGCGGTGCTGCACATCCTGATCCCCCAGGCCCGCCGGATCCGGCCCGCTCCGGTCTCGCCGGGGCTGTACGACCTGGCGCAGTGGCAGCGCCTGTGGGAGCGCGCCGTGGCCGACCCGGCCGGCGAGCGTCCCGCGCCGGCGGCGGAGGCCGAGGAGACGCCGGCCGAGGCCGGTGTGTGCCCGTACCGGGGGCTGGCCTCCTACCGGCAGGAGGACGCCCGCTGGTTCTTCGGCCGGGAGCGCAGCACCGGGGCCCTGGTCGAACAGTTGCGCACGGCGGAGAAGGCCGGCGGCCTGGTCATGCTCGTCGGCGCCTCGGGTGCCGGAAAGTCCTCCCTGCTGAACGCCGGTCTGGTGACGGCCGTCCGTGACGGCGCGCTGAGCGACGAGGACGGTGTGCCGCCCCCGGTGGTGCAGTTCGTACCGGGCGCCGACCCGTCGGCCGAGCTGACCCGTCGAATACCGGAACTCGCCGAGGTTCTCGCGGGTGGCACGGATGGCGCGGATCCGGACGCCGTACGGCAGGCCGTCGCGGCGTGGGCGCGGCGGGAGTCGGCGTCCACCGCCCGTCCCGTCCTGATCGTGGACCAGTTCGAGGAGGCCTTCACCCTCTGCCCGGACGAGACGAGCAGGCGTACGTTCATCGAGGTCCTGCACGCGGCGTGCTCGCCGTCCGGTGCGGGCGCCCTCGCCCCGCTGCTCGTCGTGCTCGGTATCCGGGCCGACTTCTACGAGCAGTGCCTGGCCTATCCCGAGCTGGCGGACGCGCTGCAACACCGGCACATGGTGCTCGGTCCGCTGACCGCGGCGGAGCTGCGGGAGGCCGTGACCGGTCCGGCGAAGGCCGTGGGGCTGGAACTCGAACCGGGTCTCGCGGAGTTGATCGTGCGGGAGGTGAGTGCGGACGGCCCGCGCGGGGCGCATGACGCGGGCGCGCTGCCGCTGCTGTCGCACGCCCTGCTCGCGACCTGGCAGCGACGCAAGGCGGGCCGGCTGACGCTGGCCGGATACCGCGCGGCGGGCGGCATCCAGGGCGCGGTCGCCGCGACCGCCGAGCGGGCCTGGTCCGGCCTCGACCCGGCGGCGCGAGCGGCGGCCCGGCTGCTGCTGCTCCGCCTGGTGCGGCTCGGCGAGGACACCCAGGCCACCCGCAGGCGGGGCACCCGGCGGCAGCTGGCACAGGAGTCCACGGACCCCGGCAAGACCGAGGAGTCCCTGGAGGCGCTGGTCCGCGCCCGGCTGGTGACGCTGGACGCGGAGACCGTCGAGATCACCCACGAGGCGCTGCTGCACGCCTGGCCACGGCTGCGGGAGTGGATCGACGAGGACCGCGGCGACCATCTGCTGCGCCAGCGGCTCGAGGAGGACGGCCGGGCCTGGGAGGACTCGGGGCGCGACTCCTCGCTGCTGTACCGGGGATCGAGGCTGGGGCAGGCGCACAGCTGGGCGAGGTCGGCGGGGGACCGGTTCCTGACCCGCAGCGCGGTGGAGTTCCTGGCGGCCTCGGTCCGGCTGCGCCGGCGGATGGTGTGGATCGGGCGGGGCGCGGTGGCGGCGCTGGTCGTGCTGGCGGTGCTCGCGGGCGGGGCGGCCGTGGTCGCGTGGCAGCAGCGGGACGACGCCGTTTTCGAACAGGTGCTCGCGGAGGCGGACCGGGTGCAGTACACGGACCCCTCACTGTCCGCACAGCTCGACCTGGTCGCCCACAACCTGCGTTCCGGTGACGCGGGCACCAACAACCGGCTGCTCGCGATCGTCAACGCCCCGCTCGCCACCCCGATGCTCGGTCACACGGGTGCCGTGTACCTGACCACCTTCAGCCCGGACGGCCGGCTCCTGGCCACCGCCAGCGCCGACCGGACCGTACGGCTGTGGAACGTGGCGGACCGCACCCGTCCCAAAGCGCTGGGCAAACCCCTGACCGGCCACACCAGTTGGGTCAGCAGCGCGGTCTTCAGCCCCGACGGCAAGACCCTCGCCAGCGCCTCGGACGACGGCACGGTCCGGCTGTGGGACGTACGCGACCCCAGCCGGCCGAAGCCGCTGGGCGCGCCCCTGGACGGGCACGACGGCACGATCTACCTGATCGCCTTCAGTCCGGACGGCCGCACCCTCGCCACCGCCGACGAGGACCACACCGTACGGCTGTGGGACACGACCACCCCGTCCCGCGCGACATCGCGGGCCGTGCTGACCGACCACACCGCCGCCGTGCGCTCCCTCGCCATCAGTCCGGACGGGCGCACGCTCGCCGCGGGGGGCGACGACAACACGGTCATGCTGTGGAACATGTCCGACCCGAACCATCCGAGGCGGACCGGCCCGACCCTGACCGGGCACACGGCCACCGTGCACTCCGTGGCCTTCAGCCCGGACGGCCACACCCTCGCCAGCGGCAGCGCGGACGACACCGTACGGCTGTGGGACGTGACCGACCCCGCCGACGCGAAGCCCCTCGGCTCCCCGCTCACCGGTCACACCGGCCTGGTCTGGTCGGTCGCCTTCAGCCCCGACGGCACCATGCTGGCCGCCGGCAGCGCCGACAGCACGGCGAGCCTGTGGAACGTCCGCGACCCCGCCTACCCCTCGCAGATCGGCGAGCCGCTCGCGGGCGGCAGCGGGGAGATGTACGCCCTCGGCTTCAGCCCCGACGGCAGGACCCTCGCCACCGGCAGCGGTGACAGCAAGGTCCGTCTCTGGTCGCTCCCGACCTCGGACATGTTCGGCGGCCGCGGCGCCTTCCGCCCCGACGGCAAGGTGCTGGCCACGGCGGCGAGCGACGGGCGTATGCGGCTGTGGGACATACGCGACGCCGCCCGGCCCGTCCTGCTGGGCAAACCGTTCATGGACGCCGGCAACGGCGACCCCTCCCCGGCCTTCTCCCCCGACGGCAGGACCCTGGTCGTCCTGACGGGCCAGCGTTCGGTCGCCCTGTGGAACGTCACGGACCCCGTCCATCCCGTCTCCGCAGGACCGGACATCCGTCTGAAGACCCGATTCATGGGCCCCGAGGCGATCGCCTACAGTCCGGACGGCCGTATTCTCGCCACCGCCTACGAGGACCGCACGATCCGGCTCTGGAATGTCGCCGACCCGGCCCATGTGAAGCCGTTCGGCGAGCCGCTCACCGGCCCCGGGGGCTTCATCGACTCCCTGGCCTTCACCCCGGACGGCCGGGCCCTGGCCGCCGGGAGCGAGGAGGGCGCCGTACGCCTGTGGGACGTCACCGCCCCGGCGGACCCGAAGCTGCTCGGCAAGCCGCTGCGGGGCCACCAGGGGCCGGTCAACGCCCTGGCCTTCACTCCGGACGGCCACACCCTCGCCAGCGGCAGCGACGACGACACCGTACGGCTGTGGAACGTGACCGACCCCGCCGACGCGAAGCCCCTCGGCTCCCCGCTCACCGGCCACTCCGAGGCGGTCGTGTCGCTGACGTTCAGCCGGGACGGCCGGACCCTGGCCAGCGGCGGCAACGACAACACGGTCCGCCTGTGGAACGTCGCCGACCCGTCCGACGCGGCCCCCATCGGCCAGTCGATGAGCCCCAACGCCAGGACCGGCCACTTCCTCGCCTTCAGCCCGGCCAGCAACCTCCTCGGCGTCTCCAGCGGCTCCGACACGGTCCGCCTGTGGAACCTCGACGTCGACACGGCGATCCGCCGTATCTGCTCCACCACCAAGGGCGTACTGACCCCTCAGAAGTGGCACGAGTACCTGCCGCGGCTCTCCTACGATCCCCCGTGCGAGAGCGGAACCGGGTGATCCGGATCACAAGTGTCAGTTCGCTCCGAACAGTTGGCTCCCGCCGGGCAACCGACCTTGTTACCCTTGGCCATAGCCCGACCGCTGGTGCATCCCCCGTCGCCAGCGGTCGGGTCTTTTCATACGCCGGTGTCGATGCCGGCCAGGGATGCCCTTGATGCCGGCCGAGGACGAGAAAGACCCCCAACCATGACCGGTTGGGGGTCTTTTCGCTGGTGGGGCTAACAGGATTTGAACCTGTGGCCTCATCCTTATCAGGGATGCGCTCTAACCAACTGAGCTATAGCCCCGCCGCGCTCTGCGGTGTGTGTCCCGCGCGCTGACTCCTGAAGATTAGCGCACGACGTGGGCAGTCCCAAAATCGGTATCGGGAGCTGATCAGCGACGTCCCTCACTCGTCCTCGGCGAGCGTCAGCTCGATGCCGCCGACGAAACCCGCGGAGAGGTTGTAGATGAACGCGCCGAGGGTCGCCAGCGCCGTCGCGAGGACGACGTCGATGACCGCGATGATCGACGAGAACATCAGGACGTGCGGCAGCGACAGGAAGGACTGCAGGTCGAAGCCGTTCGACTCGTTGGAGCCGGTGGCCTCGGAGATGGTGCCGCCGACCGACGAGAAGACGCCCATCGCGTCCATGACCATCCACAGCACGGCCGAGGCGACGATCGTGCAGATGCCCAGCGCGATGGAGAGCAGGAAGCTCACCTTCATCACCGACCACGGGTCGGCCTTCGCCACCCGAAGCCGTGCCTTGCGGATGCGGGGCATGGTGCGCGCGCCGGTGCGGGGGCGTCGTACCGCGCCCGCCGGTGCGGGGGCGGCGGGCGACTGCGCCTGGGCCGCCGGGTTCGGATAGGCCTGCGGCGGGTGGTACGGGCCGGCCGGCTGCTGCGGCCGGCGCTCGCCGGGCAGCGGGGAGGGCGCCTGCTGCGGCGGGGCGGACTGGGCCGGGGGCTGCGGCCTCGGCGGGGCCGGCGGCTGTGACTGCGGTTGTGCCTTCGGCGGGGCGGCTGCGCCCGCCCCCGTCGTCTGCGGACCTCGTGCGTCCGTCACGGTTCCCCCCTGCGATCCCTCGGAGTCGGTCGCGGGCGGACTGGTCGGGTCCACCTCGACCTTGCGAAGTTGGGTCGTGTGCGGATCCGCCGCACGCGCGGCGGAGCCACGGCCGCCGCCGTCCGATTCCGTACCGGTGGAATTACCGGTGGAGGTACCGGCCGATCCGGCGCCCGTGGCTCCGCTCACGATGACTCACTCCTCGTGCTACTCGGCCGAGGGCGACTCACCCTCGTCCGTGCCGGTGGTCGCGGCGCTCTCGGCGGTCTCGTCCACGGCGTCGTCACCGTCGACCTCCTCCGCCTCGCGCCCCGCCTCGGCGTTACGTGCGATACCGACCACGGCATCGCGCTTGCCCAGGTTGATCAGTTGGACGCCCATGGTGTCACGGCCCGTCTCCCTGACCTCGTTGACTCGCGTACGAATCACGCCGCCCGACAGCGTGATGGCGAGGATCTCGTCGCTCTCCTCGACCACCAGCGCGCCGACGAGCGAGCCGCGATCCTCCACGATCTTGGCGGCCTTGATACCCAGGCCACCGCGACCCTGGACGCGGTACTCGTCGACGGCGGTCCGCTTCGCGTACCCGCCGTCTGTGGCAGTGAACACGAACGTACCGGGTCGAACAACATTCATCGACAGAAGTTCATCGCCCTCGCGGAAACTCATGCCCTTGACACCGGACGTAGCACGCCCCATGGGGCGCAATGCCTCGTCCGTGGCGGTGAACCTGATCGATTGTGCCTTCTTGCTGATCAGAAGCAGATCATCCTCGGATGAGACGAGTTCGGCTCCGATCAGTTCGTCGTCCGAACCGTCCTCCGTCTCACGGAGGTTGATCGCGATGACACCGCCGGACCTGGGCGAATCGTAATCCTTCAGAGGCGTCTTCTTGACCAGACCGCCCTTGGTCGCGAGGACCAGGTACGGCACCGCGTCGTAGTCCCGGATGGCGAGGATCTCGGCGATCGCCTCGTCCGGCTGGAAGGCCAGCAGGTTCGCGACGTGCTGGCCGCGCGCCTCACGGCCGGCGTCCGGAAGCTCGTACGCCTTCGCCCGGTACACCCGGCCCTTGTTGGTGAAGAACAGCAGCCAGTGGTGGGTGGTGGAGACGAAGAAGTGGTCGACGATGTCGTCCTGCTTCAGCTTCGTGCCGCGCACGCCCTTGCCGCCCCGCTTCTGCGAGCGGTAGTCCTCGGTCTTGGTGCGCTTGATGTAGCCGCCGCGGGTGATGGTGACGACGATGTCCTCTTCGGCGATCAGGTCCTCCATGGACATGTCGCCGTCGAAGGGCACCAGCATCGTCTTGCGGTCGTCGCCGTACTTCTCGACGATCGCGGTGAGTTCCTCGCTGACGATGCCGCGCTGGCGGACCGGGGAGGCCAGGATCTCGTTGTACTCGTTGATCTTCGCCTGGAGTTCGTCGTGCTCCTGGACGATCTTCTGCCGCTCCAGGGCGGCGAGGCGCCGCAGCTGCATCTCGAGGATGGCGTTCGCCTGGATCTCGTCGATCTCCAGGAGCTGCATGAGGCCGGTGCGCGCGATCTCGACGGTCTCGCTGGCCCGGATGAGCGCGATGACCTCGTCGATGGCGTCCAGGGCCTTCAGCAGACCACGCAGGATGTGCGCCCGCTCCTCGGCCTTGCGCAGCCGGAAGCGCGTACGGCGGACGACGACCTCGATCTGGTGCGTCACCCAGTGGCGGATGAACGCGTCCAGGGAGAGGGTGCGCGGGACGCCGTCGACCAGCGCCAGCATGTTGGCGCCGAAGTTGGTCTGCAGGTCCGTGTGCTTGTAGAGGTTGTTCAGCACGACCTTGGCGACCGCGTCCCGCTTCAGGACGATCACGAGCCGCTGGCCCGTGCGCGACGACGTCTCGTCACGGACGTCCGCGATGCCGCCGACCTTGCCGTCCTTGACCAGGTCGGCGATCTTCTGCGCGAGGTTGTCGGGGTTGGTCTGGTACGGCAGCTCCGTGACCACCAGGCACTGGCGGTTCTGGATCTCCTCGACCTCGACGACCGCCCGCATGGTGATCGAGCCGCGGCCCGTGCGGTACGCCTCCTCGATCCCCTTGCGGCCCACGACGAGTGCGCCGGTCGGGAAGTCGGGGCCCTTGATGCGCTCGATGAGGGCGTCCAGGAGCTCCTCGTGCGAGGCCTCCGGGTTGTCCAGGTACCACAGGGCACCGGCCGCGACCTCGCGCAGGTTGTGCGGCGGGATGTTGGTCGCCATGCCGACCGCGATACCGGCCGAGCCGTTGATCAGCAGGTTCGGGAAGCGGGCCGGCAGGACCGTCGGCTCCTGGGAACGGCCGTCGTAGTTGTCCGTGAAGTCGACGGTCTCCTCGTCGATGTCACGGACCATCTCCATCGACAGCGGCGCCATCTTGCACTCGGTGTAGCGCATCGCCGCCGCCGGGTCGTTGCCCGGGGAGCCGAAGTTGCCGTTGGAGTCCACCAGCGGCATCCGCATCGACCACGGCTGCGCCAGGCGCACCAGTGCGTCGTAGATCGAACTGTCGCCGTGCGGGTGGTAGTTGCCCATGACGTCGCCGACCACGCGCGCGCACTTGTAGAAGCCGCGCTCGGGGCGGTAGCCGCCGTCGTACATCGCGTACAGGACACGGCGGTGGACGGGCTTGAGGCCGTCCCGGACGTCCGGCAGCGCACGGGCCACGATGACGGACATCGCGTAGTCGAGGTACGAGCGCTGCATCTCGGTCTCGAGCCCGACGGGCTCGATCCGCATGACGACGTCGCCGCCCTCTTCAGGGGTGACAGGAGTGTTCTCGTCGGCCATTGCTGGTGAAGATCCTTCCTGGTGCGGTCAGCTGAGACCGACTCAGATGTCGAGGAAGCGGACGTCCTTGGCGTTGCGCTGGATGAACGCGCGGCGGGCCTCGACGTCCTCGCCCATCAGGACCGAGAAGAGGTCGTCGGCCTGGGCGGCGTCGTCGAGGGTGACCTGGCCGAGGACGCGGTGCTCGATGTCCATGGTGGTCACGCGCAGTTCCTCGGCGTTCATCTCGCCGAGACCCTTGAAGCGCTGGATCGAGTCCTCGCGGATGCGCTTGCCGCGCTGGCGGCCCATCTCGATCAGGGCGTCGCGCTCGCGGTCGGAGTACGCGTACTCCACGTCGTCCCGGCCCCACTTGATCTTGTAGAGCGGGGGACGCGACAGGTACACATGGCCCGCTTCGACCAGGGGCCGCATGAAGCGGAACAGGAAGGTCAGCAGCAGGGTGTTGATGTGCTGGCCGTCGACGTCGGCGTCCGCCATCAGGATGATCTTGTGATAGCGGAGCTTCTCGATGTCGAAGTCCTCGTGCACACCCGTGCCGAAGGCCGAGATCAGCGCCTGGATCTCCTGGTTCTGCAGGATCTTGTCGATCCGCGCCTTCTCCACGTTGAGGATCTTGCCGCGGATCGGGAGGATCGCCTGGTACTGCGGGTTGCGGCCGGACTTGGCCGAGCCGCCGGCGGAGTCACCCTCGACGATGAAGATCTCGCACTTGGTGGGGTCGTTGGACTGGCAGTCGCTCAGCTTGCCGGGCAGGGACGCCGACTCCAGCAGACCCTTGCGGCGCGTCAGATCACGGGCCTTGCGGGCCGCCACGCGCGCGGTGGCCGCCTGGATGCTTTTGCGGATGATGTCCGCGGCTTCGTTCGGGTTGCGGTCCAGCCAGTCCGTGAGGTGCTCGTAGACGACCTTCTGCACGAAGGTCTTCACCTCGGTGTTGCCCAGCTTGGTCTTGGTCTGGCCCTCGAACTGCGGCTCGCTCAGCTTCACCGAGATGATCGCGGTCAGACCCTCGCGGATGTCGTCACCCGTGAGGTTGTCGTCCTTCTCCCGAAGCAGCTTCTTGTCGCGCGCGTACTTGTTGATCAGCGAGGTCAGCGCGGCGCGGAAGCCCTCTTCGTGGGTGCCGCCCTCGTGCGTGTGGATGATGTTCGCGAAGGAGTACACGCCCTCGGTGTAGCTGCTGTTCCACTGCATCGCGACCTCGAGGGACAGGAGCTTCTCCTTGTCCTCCGCCTCCAGGTCGATCACGGTGGCGTGCACCACGTCCCCCTTGCGGGAGTTGAGGTACTTCACGAAGTCGACGATGCCGCCCTCGTAGTGGTACTCGACCGACTTGACCTCGGCCTTCTCGTCCGCGCCCGCCTCGTCGGCTCCCGAGGTGGCCTTCGCCGACTCGCGCTCGTCGGTGAGCCTGATCCGCAGACCCTTGTTGAGGAACGCCATCTCCTGGAAGCGCCGCGACAGCGTCTCGAAGGAGTAGTCGGTCGTCTCGAAGATGTCCGGGTCGGCCCAGAAGGTGACCGAGGTGCCGTGCTCCTGAGTCGCCTCGTGCTGGGCGAGCGGGGCCGTCGGGACGCCCATCTTGTAGTCCTGCGTCCAGCGGAAGCCGTCGGTCCTGACCTCGACGGACACCTTGGTCGACAGGGCGTTCACGACGGAGACACCCACGCCGTGCAGACCGCCGGAGACCGCGTAGCCGCCGCCGCCGAACTTGCCGCCCGCGTGCAGCACGGTCAGCACGACCTCGACGGCCGGCTTGCCCTCGGAGGGGACGATGCCGACCGGGATGCCGCGGCCGTTGTCGACGACGCGGACGCCGCCGTCCGCGAGGATCGTCACGTCGATGGTGTCCGCGTGGCCGGCCAGCGCCTCGTCGACCGAGTTGTCGACGACCTCCTGCACCAGGTGGTGCAGACCGCGCTCACCGGTGGACCCGATGTACATACCGGGGCGCTTGCGGACCGCGTCCAGGCCTTCGAGGACGGTGATGGCGTTGGCGTCGTACGAGGCGGTGACCTCGCCGTTCGACGAGGTCACCGCGGCGTGCTCGCCGGCGTCGGTGGACGGGATGTTCTCGTTGGGGTTGCCGGAATCGGCCACGAAGCGCCCTTTCTGGCACAGCACGAGCCGGGCTTCACGGCGGGTTGCCGGAGCGGCTGCGGCATGTTGCGTTGGTAAGCCTTGATCAACGTTGCTCAGCTTGTCCCGGGCGGTCCCCATGAATGGGGCGGGATTGGCTTCCAGTCTACCGGTAGCGCCGACAGTGATGGGGGTTTGCCGGTACCTGAGTCCTCATGTGGCGCCCTCAATATGCCTCCGCCGGGTCCCCATATACGGAGCGGGGCTCCAAGAGGCTCACGGAGGCACTCAGCGCTTCCGGCTGTCAACCCTTGGCTACTTGGGAGTCAGGTCGCGATTCGCAACCGCGTGCGGGCACACGAAAGCCCGGCCGCCCACGGTACGAAGGGACCGCCGACGGCCTGCGGATGTGAGGTCTGTCACCCGTACGTATCGCCGGGGCCGGTGGAGCCCGGGGCACGCAGGGGACCGTAGCGACGGGCGGGGCCACCGGGGTTCAACACCTTGATCATCCGCACGGTGCCGTGGCCCAGGTCCTCGTTGAGGCGGGCGACCAGAGCGGGCGCGAGACGGCGCAGCTCGGTCGCCCAGGCCGTGGAGTCGCACTGCACCGTCAGCACGCGCTCGTCCTCGTCGTACCGCTGCGGCACACAGTGCTCGGCCAGCTTCTCGCCGACGATCTCCGGCCAGCGCCCCATCACCCCGCCCACGGCGGCGGGTGTCTCCCAGCCCCGCTCGGTGATCAGCCGGTTGATCGCCGCGCCGAACGCCATAGGGTCACGCCCGTCGGCGCGCGCGCCGGAGCGCAGCCCGCCGCGCCGCGCCTGCTTCTTCTGCTGGGCCGCGTCGCCACGCGCGCGTGCGGCTTCCTTCGCCGCCCGCAGCGCCACGCGCGCGAGGTCGACACCGGACGGCTCCGGGACCTTCTCAGGCTCCTGCGGGGTGCTCATACGCGCTCCACCGTCCCGTCCGACACGGCGAACCGCGTCCCCGTCAGCACATGCGGTACGTCGTCGTCGACCGCGGCCGTCACCAGCACCTGCTCGCCCGGCGCGACCAGCTCCGCCAGCCGCTCCCGGCGCCGGGTGTCCAGCTCGGCGAACACGTCGTCGAGCACCAGCACCGGCTCGTTGCCCTCGGCCCGCAGGAGGTCGTAGGAGGCCAGCCGCAACGCCAGCGCGTACGACCAGGACTCGCCGTGCGACGCGTACCCCTTGGCGGGCAACTGCCCCAGTTTCAGCAGCAGATCGTCCCGATGAGGGCCTACGAGGGTCACGCCGCGCTCGATCTCCTGCTTCCGCGCCTCCGCGAGCGCCCCCATCAGCTGCTCGTAGAGATCCTCACGCGTGTGCGCCTCACCGGGGGCCGACGGCTTGTAGTCGAGCGCGATCGGGCCCCCGCCGGGCGCGAGTTGCTCGTACGCCTTGTCCGCCAGCGGCTGGATCGCGGCGATCAGATCGAGCCGCTGAGCCAGCAACTCGGCGCCCACACGCGCCAGATGCTGGTCCCATACGTCGAGCGTGGACAGGTCCATCGAGCGGCCACCGTGCCGACGGGCCAGCGCGGCGGACTTCAGCAGGGTGTTGCGCTGCTTGAGGACCCGCTCGTAGTCCGAGCGCACGCCGGCCATCCGCGGGGAGCGGGCCGTGATCAGCTCGTCGAGGAACCGGCGCCGCTCACCCGGGTCGCCCTTGACCAGGGCGAGATCCTCGGGCGCGAACAGCACGGTCCGTACGATGCCGAGCACGTCACGGGGTCTGACCTGCGATGACCTGTTGATGCGGGCGCGGTTCGCCTTGCCGGGGTTCAGCTCCAGCTCGACCAGCTGCTGCCGCTCGCCCTGTCTGACCTGCGCGCGGATCACCGCGCGGTCGGCGCCCATGCGCACCAGGGGGGCGTCGGAGGCGACGCGGTGGCTGCCGAGGGTGGCGAGATAGCCGACGGCCTCGACCAGGTTGGTCTTGCCCTGGCCGTTCGGGCCGACGAAGGCGGTGACGCCCGGGTCGAGCGGAACTTCGACCCGGGCGTACGAGCGGAAGTCGGCCAGCGACAGATGCGTGACGTGCATGGTCGGTCGCCGACCTCCCCCAGGTAGTGGGCCGTTCTCAACAGCCCTGTGGATTACTTCGTCTCGACCGCGTGGCCGCCGAACTGGTTGCGCAGCGCCGCGATCATCTTCATCTGCGGAGAGTCCTCCTGGCGCGACGCGAACCGCGCGAAGAGGGAGGCCGCGATCGCCGGGAGCGGCACGGCGTTGTCGATGGCGGCTTCCACAGTCCAGCGTCCCTCGCCCGAGTCCTGTGCAAAACCCTTCAGCCTGTCCAGGTGCTCGTCCTCGTCGAGGGCGTTCACCGCGAGGTCCAGGAGCCAGGAGCGGATGACGGTGCCCTCCTGCCAGGAGCGGAAGACCTCCCGGACGTCGGTCACCGAGTCGACCTTCTCCAGCAGTTCCCAGCCCTCGGCATAGGCCTGCATCATCGCGTACTCGATGCCGTTGTGGACCATCTTGGCGAAGTGGCCCGCGCCGACCTTGCCGGCGTGCACCGCGCCGAACTTCCCCTCGGGCTTGAGGGCGTCGAAGACGGGCCGCACCTTGGCGACGTGCTCCGCGTCACCGCCGTACATCAGCGCATAGCCGTTCTCCAGGCCCCAGACACCGCCCGAGACACCGCAGTCGACGAAGCCGATGCCCTGGGCGGCGAGCTCCTCGGCGTGCTTCTCGTCGTCCGTCCAGCGGGAGTTGCCGCCGTCCACGACCACGTCGCCCGGCTGGAGGAGCTCGGCCAGCTCGTCGACGGTCTGCTGGGTGGGGACGCCCGCCGGGACCATCACCCAGATCACCCGCGGGGCCGCCAGGGTCTCCACAAGCTCTTTGAGGCTGTGGACATCCGCGAGGTCCGGGTTGCGGTCGTATCCGACGACGGTGTGGCCCGCGCGGCGGATCCGCTCGCGCATGTTGCCGCCCATCTTGCCGAGGCCGACGAGACCGAGCTCCATCAGTTGTTCCTTAGGTTGCTGTGTGGCGTGTGGGGCACGTTCGTACCTACGTCCGAGCCTAAACCCGGACCCTCACGCACACCTGTGGGCATACCCGCTCAAACGTATGCCCCGACCTGCGGGTTCTCCCCAAAGGAGCGCCCGGTCGTCCACGGCCTGTGGACAACCGGGCGGGGATCTCAGCCGCTCAGACGCACCGGCATGATCAGGTACTTGTAGGCGTCGTCCGCCTCCGCGTCCAGCGCGGGCCTGCCGCTCAGCAGCGCGGGCTTGGTGGACGTCGTGAACGACAGCTGGGCGACCGGGGAGTCGATCGCGCTCAGGCCGTCCAGCAGGAAGGTCGGGTTGAAGGCGATCGACACGTCGTCGCCCTCCAGCTGCGCGTCCACCCGCTCCACAGCCTGTGCGTCGTCGCTGGAACCGGCCTCCAGGATCAGCACGCCCTGCTCGAAGCTCAGCCGTACCGGGGTGTTCCGCTCGGCGACCAGGGCCACACGCTTGACGGCCTCCACGAAGGGGGCGGTCTCGATCACGGCCACGGAGTTGAACTCCGTCGGGAACAGCGAGCGGTACTTCGGGAGGTCGCCCTCCAGCAGCCGGGTCGTCGTCCGGCGCCCCGCGCCCTCGAAACCGATCAGGCCCTCGCCCGCGCCGGAACCGGACAGCGCCAGGATCACACTGTCACCGTTGGTGAGCGCCTTGGCGGTGTCCAGGAGCGTCTTCGCGGGCACCAGCGCGACCGCGGAGGCCTCCGGGTTCTCGGGCTTCCACAGGAACTCACGGACCGCGAAGCGGTAGCGGTCGGTCGAGGCCAGGGTGACGGTGTCGCCCTCGATCTCGATGCGCACACCGGTGAGCACCGGCAGGGTGTCGTCACGGCCGGCCGCGATGGCCACCTGGGCGGCCGCGGAAGCGAAGACCTCACCGGGGACGGTGCCGGTCGCGCTCGGCATCTGGGGCAGCGCCGGGTACTCCTCCACAGGCAGGGTGTGGAGTGTGAACCGCGAGGAGCCGCAGACCACGGTCGCCCGTACACCGTCTGTGGAAATCTCCACCGGGCGGTTGGGGAGCGCGCGGCAGATGTCGGCGAGCAGCCGGCCCGAGACGAGGACCGTGCCCTCCTCCTCGACCTCCGCCTCGACGCTCACGCGCGCGGACACCTCGTAGTCGAAGCTGGACAGGCTCAGAGCGCCGTCCTCGGCCTTCAGCAGGAGGCCGGCGAGGACAGGCGCCGGCGGACGGGCCGGAAGGCTGCGCGCCGCCCAGGCCACTGCCTCCGCGAGTACGTCGCGTTCCACCCGGATCTTCACTGTTGCCGCCTCCTGCTGTTGCCGGCGCTTCTCGGCCTGCGTGGCTTCGTCGTCTGTCTCGGTGTCATCGGCCCCTGTGACGGGAAGGACACCGGGGAACAGTCTGACGCACCCCACTGACAGTAGGTGCCTCTCGGGGTCAAGTCGTGATGAGGGGCAGCCGGGAGCCGGACAGCGAGTTGTGCACAGGCCCCGCTTCGAAACGGATTCCCAGCTCTCTCTAGTTGGCAGTAGTAGTAGGGGCTGTGGAAACGGTGGATAACCGCGTTTTCGCAGGTCAGACCGGAAATTTTGTCCACGGACCCTGTGGGTGACACCAGTGGACAACTCGCCGGTTCTGTGGAGAACGGAAAGTTCTGCACACACCGTGCACAGCCTGAGGCGACTTCTCCCCAGAGCCGTCCCCAGCTTTACCCACGTTTCCCACAGCCCAACCCGGCAGCTTCGTGTGACGGCTTTCACTCGACCCGGTGATCAGGCGCGTCGGGTTGCCGAACAGTGGACAGGCATGTGGAGAAGCCCCTAATCGCTGGGGACAACCGGCCCCGATCTGTGGGTTGCCGGTGGACAACTCGATGCACAGGCTGTGGATCTTCTTGCTGTCCACAGGCTGTGGAGATCCTTCGTCCACGAATCCACAGCCACCTGACCTGCCCTGATGATCTCCTGGCGGCGGACCTGTGGATCGTGATCTGGACAACTTCGCGGTCCCCAGGATGTGGACGGCAGAAAGTCGGCGAATCTGTGGAGGGCGGCCGTAACCCGGCGGCTAATCGAACAGCGGATGGCACGCGTGTGTGCCCGCGCATGACGAAGGGCGCCCCCGGATCTCCTCCGGGGGCGCCCTCAGTGCGGTGACTCGGTGACTCGGTGGCCGTCAGCCGTTCTTGATGCGGTTGGTCAGCTCGGTCACCTGGTTGTAGATGGAGCGCCGCTCGGCCATCAGATTGCGGATCTTGCGGTCCGCGTGCATGACGGTCGTGTGGTCGCGGCCGCCGAACAGCGCGCCGATCTTCGGCAGCGAGAGGTCGGTGAGCTCGCGGCACAGGTACATGGCGATCTGGCGGGCGGTGACGAGCGCGCGGCCGCGGGAGGTACCGCACAGGTCCTCCACGGTCAGTCCGAAGTAGTCCGCCGTCGCGCTCATGATCGCCGTGGAGGTGATCTCGGGCGCCGAGTCCTCCCCGCCGGGGATGAGGTCCTTGAGGACGATCTCCGTCAGGCCGAGGTCCACCGGCTGCCGGTTGAGCGACGCGAACGCCGTCACCCGGATCAGCGCCCCCTCCAGCTCGCGGATGTTGCGCGAGATGCGGGAGGCGATGAACTCCAGTACCTCCGGCGGGGCGTTGAGCTGCTCCTGCACCGCCTTCTTGCGCAGGATCGCGATGCGCGTCTCCAGCTCGGGCGGCTGGACGTCGGTGATCAGACCCCACTCGAAACGGTTCCGCAGCCGGTCCTCCAGCGTGACCAGCTGCTTGGGCGGCCGGTCGCTGGAGAGCACGATCTGCTTGTTGGCGTTGTGGAGCGTGTTGAAGGTGTGGAAGAACTCCTCCTGCGTCGACTCCTTGTCCGCGAGGAACTGGATGTCGTCGACGAGCAGGATGTCCATCTCCCGGTACCGCTTGCGGAAGCTGTCGCCCTTGCCGTCGCGGATGGAGTTGATGAACTCGTTGGTGAACTCCTCCGAGCTCACGTAGCGCACGCGTGTGCCCGGGTAGAGGCTGCGCGCGTAGTGCCCGATCGCATGCAGCAGGTGGGTCTTCCCGAGCCCCGACTCCCCGTAGATGAAGAGGGGGTTGTACGCCTTCGCCGGCGCCTCGGCCACCGCGACGGCGGCCGCGTGCGCGAAGCGGTTGGAGGCGCCGATGACGAACGTGTCGAAGAGGTACTTCGGGTTCAGGCGCGCGGTGGGCTCGCCGGGGCCGGTCGCCGGTGCGGGCTTCGCGGCCAGCGGGCCGGGGGCACCGCTGGAGGCGGGCAGCGCGGAGCCGACCGGGCCGCCGCGGTGGACGTGCCCGGATCCGGACGGCTGCTCGGGCACCTCCCGGCGGACGTTCCGCTGGTCGTAGTCCGGCCGGCCGCGGTCGTAGTCGGAACGCGGTTTGTCGTAGTCGGAGCGGCCCTGGTCGTAGTCCGGGCGGGGTTTGTCGTAGTCGGGGCGACCCTGGTCGTAGTCCGGGCGCGGGCTGTCGTAGTCGGGGCGCGGGCTGTCGTAGGGCGGGCGCTCCATCGACTGCGGGCGGTAGTCCTGGGACGGGGCGTACGTGTCCTGGGCCGGCGGTGTGTAGGAGTCCTGGGGGGAGCCGTAGGAGTCCTGAGACGGAGAGGCGTACGGGTCCCGCTCGGGGAAGCCGAGGCGCTGCTGCTGCCAGCCGTACTCGTCCTGGGAGGGGCGCGGCCAGGCGCCGGGCTCGGGGCGCTGGTACTCGCCCGGATAGGCGGGGCGGGCGGTGGGCAGCTGGTCGCCGGGGGCGCCCGGGAGCTGGTCGGGCCGGGGCGGGCGCGGGTCGTCGGCGCGGTGGCGGCCGTATCCGTCGTACTGGTTGTTGTCGTACTGGCCGGTGTCGTACTGGCTCGTGTCGTACTGACCGGAGGGGAGCTCGGGCTCCTCGTAGCGGGGCTGCGGGCGGACCGGGGGTGCCGGCGGGGCGGGGGGCTCGCCCGCGGAGTCGTCGACCGTGATCGCGATACGGATCGGGCGGCCGCACTCGCGGCTCAGGGTCTCGCTGACGATGGGGGCGAGGCGGCCCTCCAGGACGCCCTTCGCGAATTCGTTCGGTACGGCGAGCAGGGCCGTGTCGGCGACCAGCGCGAGGGGCTGGCAGCGGCGGATCCAGTGCTCGTCCTTCGTCTCCACGCCCTGTCCACGACCTTCGCCGAGGAGTTGCTCGAGTACTCGTGGCCACACTGCGGCAAGATCGGCAGGTACGTCAGCCACAGGGCACGCTCTCTCACGGGTCCCACGAACGTGTGGTTCTGGGACGGGTCGGGATTCAAGTGGGGTGGAGCCATGAACAAGGGTTCAAGGGAACGAATCGGAGTTCAGTCACGGTAGTCAGGGCAACGGGTGCGGTTCAAGTTGTTGTCCCCAGCCTGTGGATAGTGTCTCTCGGTGACCGCTGGTTTGACCGGATGGCGTAGCCGCGCGTACCGTAACCAGGTCGAGTTGTCGATGGCTGCTGCCGCCTGCCTCCGATGGGCACAGATCGCGTCAGGTGATCGGGAAGCGGTGCAATCGGGCGTAACTGCGAGCTACTCGTGGGCGCACGGTGACAGCCAGGACGGCACCCGCCACCACCGATTTGATTTCTGGAGCCCCCGAGTGAGCAAGCGCACCTTCCAGCCGAACAACCGTCGTCGTGCCAAGACCCACGGCTTCCGCCTGCGGATGCGTACCCGTGCCGGTCGCGCGATTCTCGCGAACCGTCGTGCCAAGGGTCGCGCGAGCCTGTCCGCCTGATTCCGGTCAGGTCATGCCGTCGTGCTGCCCACCGAGAACCGGCTGAGGCGGCGCGAGGACTTCGCGACCGCGGTACGACGAGGGCGCCGGGCCGGACGCCCGTGTCTCGTCGTCCATCTTCGTAGCGGTGCCAGGGACCCGCACGCGCCTGGGGAGAGCGCTCCCCCGACGCGTGCGGGTTTCGTCGTGAGCAAGGCAGTGGGCGGCGCGGTCGTCCGCAACAAGGTGAAGCGCAGGCTGCGTCATCTGATGCGGGACCGAGTGGCCCTCCTGCCCCCCGGTAGCCTGGTAGTCGTACGAGCGCTGCCCGGTGCGGGCGACGCCGACCATGCACAACTGGCCCGAGACCTGGATGCCGCCATCGAGCGGCTGCTGGGAGGGGGCGCGCGATGAAGTACCCGCTGCTGGCTCTGATCAAGCTCTACCAGTGGACGATCAGTCCGCTGCTCGGGCCGGTGTGTAAGTACTACCCGTCGTGTTCCCACTACGGCTACACGGCCATCGACCGGCACGGTGCGATCAAGGGCACGGCGCTCACCGCCTGGCGCATCCTGCGGTGCAATCCGTGGTCGCTGGGCGGTGTGGACCATGTCCCGCCGCGCAAGCGCCCTCGGTGGCACGAAATGCTGCGTGACGCGTGGCGTGCACGCAGGGGCGGGTCCTCCGCCGAACCGGCCCCCGAAGAGAATCCTGTTTCGAGCACCGAAGAGAATCCTCCTTCGAGCCCGGCCGCAGAGACCTCGTCCCATGCCCAAGGAGCATGATTAGTGGACACGATTGCCAGCCTCTTCAGCTTCATCACGACACCCGTCTCATGGGTCATCGTCCAGTTCCACTCGATGTACGGGAAGATCTTCGGTCCCGACACGGGCTGGGCCTGGGGCCTGTCCATCGTGTCCCTGGTGATCCTGATCCGTATCTGCTTGATCCCGCTCTTCGTGAAGCAGATCAAGTCGACCCGGGCGATGCAGACGCTCCAGCCCGAGATGAAGAAGATCCAGGAGCGCTACAAGAACGACAAGCAGCGTCAGTCCGAAGAGATGATGAAGCTGTACAAGGAGACGGGCACCAACCCGCTCTCCTCGTGCCTTCCCATCCTGGCGCAGTCGCCGTTCTTCTTCGCCCTGTACCACGTGCTCAACGGCATCGCCACGGGCTCGACGATCGGTGTCATCAACGAGTCGCTGCTGGCCAGCGCCCGTAAGGCGCATATCTTCGGTGCCCCGCTCGCGGCGAAGTTCACCGACAGCGCCGCGAAGGTGGACGCGCTCGGCGCCACCCTCACCGACGTCCGGGTCGTCACCGCGATCATGATCGTCCTGATGTCGGCGTCGCAGTTCTACACGCAGCGCCAGCTGATGACGAAGAACGTCGACACCACGGTGAAGACGCCGTTCATGCAGCAGCAGAAGATGCTGATGTACGTCTTCCCGGTGATGTTCGCCGTCTTCGGCATCAACTTCCCGGTCGGTGTGCTCGTCTACTGGCTGACCACCAACGTGTGGACCATGGGCCAGCAGATGTACGTCATCCACAACAACCCGACCCCGGGTTCCAAGGCCCAGGCCGCCTACCTGGAGCGCCTGACCAAGCACGTCACGACCCACGGCAAGGCCCGCAAGCGCAGCGAGCGCACGATCATCAAGGCGATCGTCGCCAAGGGCCGCGACCGCAACGAGTTCGAGCGCAAGTTCATCAACGGTCTGACCAAGGCGGGCCTCGCGGCCCAGACCGACGGCGCCGTGGTGAAGAGCGAGGGCGCCGTCGCGGTCGAGTCCGAGGACGGTACGCCGACCACCGGCACCGCCGCCCCCAAGCGCCAGCAGCCCAAGCGTCAGACCAAGTCCCAGCGTCAGTCCGGTGCGAAGTCGGCGGAGTCCGCTTCGTCCGACTCGGCCTCCGGTTCGGCCACCTCGCTGAGTAAGTCCGACGAGCCCCAGGACGCCGAGCCCCAGGACGCCAAGCCTGCCCCCGCAGCCAAGAAGGCCCAGCCCGGCAGCGGCACCCGCAGCAAGGCCCAGTCCGGGCAGCGCAAGGGCCCGCAGCGCCCCAAGTCCCCGTCCAAGAAGTAAGAAGGAGTCCATCCCGTGACGGAAGGCACCACCTCCGCCGCTGCCGAGGGTGCAGACACCCTGACCCGCCTGGAGCAGGAGGGCGAGATCGCGGCGGACTACCTCGAGGGTCTGCTGGACATCGCCGATCTCGACGGCGACATCGACATGGACGTCGAGGCCGACCGCGCCGCTGTCTCGATCATCAGCGACTCGGGCGGCCGAGACCTGCAGAAGCTGGTCGGCCGTGACGGTGAGGTGCTGGAGGCGCTTCAGGAACTGACGCGTCTGGCCGTGCACCGGGAGACCGGGGACCGCAGCCGGCTGATGCTGGACATCGCGGGCTACCGGGCCAAGAAGCGTGCCGAGCTGTCCGAGCTGGGCGCGAAGGCCGCCGCCGATGCCAGGAACACCGGCGAGCCCGTGAAGCTGCAGCCGATGACGCCGTTCGAGCGCAAGGTGGTGCACGACGCGGTCAAGGCCGCGGGCCTGCGCAGCGAGTCCGAGGGCGAGGAGCCAGAGCGCTTCGTCGTCGTACTGCCCGCCTGATCGGTCCGTTCGTCCCTCCGGCCCCGTCTGTAGCGCAGACGGGGCCGGATTTTGTCAGCCTGTTAGTTCTGGTGGTCGGCGCCTGGTCGCGCTGATGCGGTACGGAAGGACGGTCCCCCGTGACGGAGGCAGCGGAGCTTCCCCCCGCGCCCGAGCAGGCGCGTGAGGTGTTCGGTGATCGCTTCGCGGACGCGGTTCGTTACGCGGAGCTGCTCGCGGAGGCGGGTGTGCAGCGCGGTCTGATCGGCCCGCGCGAAGTCCCTCGCCTGTGGGAGCGGCACCTGCTGAACTGCGCGGTCCTCTCCGAGGTCGTGCCCGAGGGGGTGACGGTGTGCGATGTCGGCTCCGGGGCCGGCCTGCCCGGCATTCCCCTGGCACTCGTCCGCGACGACATCAAGATCACTCTTCTGGAGCCGCTGCTGCGTCGCACGAACTTCCTCACGGAGGTCGTGGAGCTGCTGGGCCTGGACCATGTGACGGTCGTGCGGGGCCGGGCCGAGGAAGTCATGGGCAAGGTGCCGCCGGTGCATGTGGTGACCGCGCGAGCCGTGGCCCCGCTGGACCGACTGGCCACCTGGGGTATTCCGCTCCTGCGGCCGTACGGGGAGATGCTGGCGCTCAAGGGCGACACCGCGGAGGAGGAGCTGAAGAGCGCGGCGACCGCGCTGAGCAAGCTCGGCGCGGTGGAGACATCCATCCTGCATGTGGGTGAGGGAGTGGTGGACCCCTTGTCCACCGTCGTACGGGTCGAGGTCGGCGAGAGTCCCGGTGGTGTGCGCTTCGCCGCCAAGCGTGCCAAGGCGGCTCGCACCGGCCGGACACGTCGGCGCCGCTGATCCGTACTGACGACGAGCCGTACTCCACACAAGCTGCCAAACCTACGCATGCCGGAGTGTCGCGACAGTTCGGCCACCGTGTCTGTGCATCGTGTTTCACGTGAAACGTCGCTCACTGCTGCACGGCATCATCAGTCGTGGCCGCGCCGCGGCCGAACCCCGCGACCGAAAGCCTCTCGGTTCACTCGATGAGGGTGTGGAGTTGTCCACAGAGGTGGATTTCTCCACAGAACACCAGGCCTCACTGGTTCACGACCCCGAAGACATGGGAGGCTCTGTTCATTGCGAGCCTGAAGTCGAGGAGAGTGAATCCTTGCGGTCCGACGCCAACATCGCGGGACCGATGACCGATCCGGTCCCCGGTCCCCGTACCGAGTCGATGGGGGACGATGTTTCACGTGAAACACCGCCCCCGATGGACGACACTCCGATCGGTCGTGCTGCCCAACTGGCGGTAGAGGCTCTGAGCCGTGCCGGCGAGGGCCTGCCACGGCCCGAGCAGACCCGAGTCATCGTGGTCGCCAACCAGAAGGGTGGCGTGGGCAAAACCACGACCACGGTCAACCTCGCCGCTTCGCTGGCCGTGCACGGGGGCCGGGTCCTGGTGGTCGACCTCGACCCTCAGGGCAACGCGTCCACGGCTCTGGGGATCGACCACCACGCCGAAGTGCCATCCATCTACGACGTGCTCATCGACAGCAAGCCGCTGGCCGAAGTCGTCCAGCCCGTCCCGGATGTCGAAGGGCTCTTCTGCGCCCCCGCCACGATCGATCTCGCCGGTGCGGAGATCGAGCTGGTGTCCCTGGTGGCACGAGAGAGTCGACTCCAGCGGGCGATCCAGGCCTATGAGCACCCGCTGGACTACATCCTCATCGACTGCCCGCCCTCACTCGGTCTGCTGACGGTCAATGCCTTGGTCGCCGGTGCCGAGGTTCTCATCCCGATCCAGTGCGAGTACTACGCCCTGGAGGGCCTGGGCCAGCTGCTGCGCAACGTCGATCTGGTGCGGGGGCACCTCAACCCCGCCCTGCATGTATCGACGATCCTGCTCACCATGTACGACGGCCGGACGCGACTCGCGTCGCAGGTCGCGGAAGAGGTGCGCACCCACTTCGGCGACGAGGTGCTGCGGACGAGCATTCCCCGCTCGGTCCGTATCTCCGAGGCGCCGAGCTATGGACAGACAGTGCTGACCTACGATCCGGGGTCAAGCGGTGCCTTGTCCTATCTTGAGGCGGCACGAGAAATCGCGCTGAAGGGTGTCGGCGTCAGCTATGACCCGACGCAGGCCCATATCGGCGCCCAGAGCAACCCGAGCATGGTGGAGGGTATTCAGTGAGCGAGCGACGGAGGGGTTTGGGCCGTGGACTCGGCGCACTGATCCCCGCTGCCCCGACGGAGAAGACGCCGGCCCCGGCGGCGGTGGGAGGTGCGGGCTCCGCATCCCCGGCCACTGTGCCGGTGCTGACGTCCGACCGCGGAGTGGCTGCGGCGAAGGTGGCCACGCTGCCGCCTGTTTCACATGAAACCGAGGAGCCGCCGTTCAACGGCTATGCGGAGACGTCCGCGTCCTCCATGGGCGCCCACTTCGCGGAACTCCCCCTCGACTCCATCACGCCGAACCCGCGTCAGCCGCGTGAGGTGTTCGACGAGGACGCCCTGCAAGAACTGGTCACCTCCATCAAGGAGGTCGGCCTGCTCCAGCCGGTCGTCGTGCGGCAGGTCGGTCCCTCGCGCTACGAGCTCATCATGGGCGAGCGTCGCTGGCGGGCCAGCCGTGAGGCCGGTTTGGACGCGATCCCGGCGATCGTGCGGGCCACGGACGACGACAAGCTTCTCCTGGACGCCCTCCTGGAGAACCTGCACCGCGCCCAGCTGAATCCGCTGGAAGAGGCCGCCGCCTACGACCAGCTCCTGAAGGACTTCAACTGCACGCACGACCAGCTGGCGGACCGCATCGGCCGCTCCCGTCCGCAGGTCTCCAACACGCTCCGTCTGCTGAAGCTGTCGCCGGCGGTCCAGCGCCGGGTGGCCGCCGGAGTGCTGTCCGCCGGCCATGCGCGGGCGCTGCTCTCCGTGGACGACTCGGAGGAGCAGGATCGTCTGGCCCACCGGATCGTCGCCGAGGGGCTGTCGGTGCGGGCCGTCGAGGAGATCGTGACCCTCATGGGCTCGCGTCCGCAGACGGCCCAGCGCTCCAAGGGGCCGCGGGCGGGCGCCCGGGTCTCGCCGGCGCTGTCCGACCTCGCCACCCGGCTCTCGGACCGTTTCGAGACGCGGGTGAAGGTCGACCTGGGGCAGAAGAAGGGCAAGATCACCGTCGAGTTCGCCTCGATGGAGGACCTGGAGCGGATCCTCAGCAGCCTCGCTCCCGGTGAGGGGCCTGTCCTGCAGAAGAGCCTGCTGGACGGCGGCTCCGAGGAGGACGAGGGCTGACGAGCCCCTGGTTGACGGAGCGTATGCGCTCAGATGACCGCGGAGGAGCGGGTTGTGTCCGGTGTGTACCGGAACACAGCCCGCTCTTTGCTTTCAGTCGGTGTCGACCGGATCACATCGTGGATACGATGCGAACGGGCATGGCGCATCCACTGGCAGTACCTCTGAGGGGAGGCAGGGGCCATGCGAACGGTGAGCCGAACCGGACTGGTGAGCGCGGGCCTGGGGCTGGGGGCGGTCGGCGGCTTCGTCGGCAGCCTGCTGAAGGAACGGAGCGCTCTGACAGCCGCCCGCGACGCCGCGGGCGAAGGAAGCGAGGAACAGCCTTCATGGGGCGACGGCTCGTACCGCTCACGCTGGACAACCTTCAGGACCTTCCCAGCCGCTGCCACGCGTGTGTCTTCTGGGAGCTGGACCCAGTCAGCGGAGAGGCCGCGGTAAGGGCCGGAACGGCCGTCCTGGAGAAGGAGGCATGGATCTCCTCCGTCCTGCTGGACTGGGGATCCTGTGGCCGGGTTGTCTACGTCGATGACGTACCGGTGGGCTTCGTGCTGTACGCCCCGCCCGCCTATGTGCCCCGCTCCACCGCCTTCCCCACGAGTCCTGTTTCGCCGGATGCGGTGCAACTGATGACCGGGTTCATCGTGCCCGGCTATCAGGGGCAGGGGCTCGGTCGGGTGATGGTGCAGACGGTGGCCAAGGATCTCCTGCGACGCGGGTTCAAGGCGATCGAGGCGTTCGGGGACGCCCGCTGGAAGGAAGCGGCCTGTGTGCTGCCTGCCGACCATCTGCTGGCGGTGGGCTTCAAGACGGTGAGACAGCACCCCACGTATCCACGGATGAGGCTGGAGCTGAGGAGCACCATCTCCTGGAAGGAAGATGTGGAGATGGCCCTCGACCGGTTGTTGGGGGCGGTCCAGAAGGAGCCGGCACTCCGGCCTCTCTGAGATCGACAACGCAAAGGGGCCGACCCGTTCAGGTCGGCCCCTTCATGTTTCACGTGAAACATCACTCGGCGATGAAGTCCTCGAGGTCGCGGACGATCGCGGCCTTCGGCTTCGCACCGACGATGGTCTTGGCGACCTCGCCGTCCTGGTAGACGTTCAGCGTCGGGATGGACATGACGCCGTACTTGGCGGCCGTACCCGGGTTCTCGTCGATGTTGAGCTTGACGATCTCGATCTTGTCGCCGTACTCGGCGGCAATCGCCTCGAGCGACGGGGCGATCTGGCGGCAGGGACCGCACCAGGCGGCCCAGAAGTCCACCAGGACGGGCTTGTCGCTCTTGAGGACGTCCTGCTCGAAGGAATCGTCGGTCACGTTCTTCAGGGTGCCGGCCACGGATGGCTCCTTAACTGGTTGGTGCGTGGGGCGGAAGGGGGTCAGACAGAGGTCTTCTCGGGCTCGGCCTGCTCCTCGTCCGCGAGGGCGGCGAGGAAGCGCTCGGCGTCGAGAGCGGAGGAGCAGCCGGTGCCGGCCGCGGTGATCGCCTGACGGTAGGTGTGGTCCACGACATCACCGGCGGCGAACACACCGGTCAGGTTGGTCCGGGTCGAGGGGGCGGCGACCTTGAGGTAGCCCTCCTCGTCCAGGTCGAGCTGGCCCTTGAAGAGCTCGGTGCGCGGGTCGTGGCCGATCGCGATGAACAGGCCGGTGACCGCCAGATCGCTCAGCTCACCGGTCTTGAGGTTGCGGAGCTTCAGACCGGCCAGCTTCTGCTCGCCCTGGATCTCGGCGACCTCGCTGTCCCACACAAACTTGATCTTCGGGTCGGCGAAGGCGCGCTCCTGCATCGCCTTGGAGGCGCGCAGGGTGTCCCGGCGGTGGACGATCGTCACGGACTTGGCGAAGCGGGAGAGGAAGGTGGCTTCCTCCATCGCGGTGTCGCCGCCGCCGATCACGGCGATGTCCTGGTCCTTGAAGAAGAAGCCGTCACACGTGGCACACCAGGAGACACCGCGTCCGGAGAGCGTGTCCTCGTTCGGCAGACCGAGCTTGCGGTGCTGCGAACCGGTCGTGACGATGACGGCCTTCGCCTTGTGCACGGTGCCAGCGGTGTCCGTGACGGTCTTGATCTCACCGGTCAGGTCGACGGAGACGACGTCGTCCGGGACGAGCTCGGCGCCGAAACGCTCGGCCTGGGCGCGCATGTTGTCCATGAGCTCGGGGCCCATGATGCCTTCCTGGAAGCCGGGGAAGTTCTCCACCTCGGTGGTGTTCATGAGCGCACCGCCGGCGGTGACGGCGCCCTCGAACACCAGAGGCTTCAGCGACGCGCGCGCGGTGTAGAGCGCCGCCGTGTAGCCGGCCGGCCCGGAGCCGATGATGATCACGTTACGGACGTCGCTCACAGCTGGTTTCCTCGTCTCTGGACTGCGTCGTCGGACCGGTGGGAGCCCCTCTCAGAACTCTCACCCCACCCAACGGATCCTAAGGGGCGCGCATTCCCGGTGTGTCCGGGCACACGGGGGTTGCGACACCGTACGGGACACCACGGGGGACGAAGTCGAAGCGTTCGGTCCTAAGGCTTGGTGTAGGTCTGCTTCAGCAGGACCTCGGCCTTGGCGGACGACGGGTGGGTCACGCAGGACGTGTCCACGATGTACGCGTTCACCTTGGTGCTGTCGGACGGGTCGGCGAGGACGACCAGCAGGGCCTTGGTGCCCTTGTACCTGCCTTCCTCGGTGGCGAGCGCCGCGTCATTGCGGCCGATGCCCTTCTGGACGCACAGCGGCACCGAGGGCGCCCGGTCGAGCTTCGGGGACACGATGCTCGGGCCACCCTGGACGCCGACACTGTCGTGGGGGGCGACGGAGCCCCGTCCGGAGTCTCCGCCCTTCGAAAGGAGACTTGTGACCTGCTTGTCGAGAGTCTTCTGGGAGAAGGTGTCGGCCGCGGTGGTCTGGCGACCGTCGTCGTGCGTGGCGATCAGCACGGAACCGACTCCGAGGGCGGCGACGGCGAAGACGCTGCCGAGGACGGCGATCCTGCGGCGACCGGCTCGCCCGCGGTCCTTGCGGCCTGGTCCGGTGGTCGAGGGACGCGCGTGACCGGAGGGGCGGGCGGTGGTGACTGATGTTTCACGTGAAACATGAGCGCTGTCGTCCACGTCCACGTCCGCGTGGGAACGGGAAGCGGTGACGAGCGGCGAGAGGGCGGCGTCTGCCTCAGGTGCCGTGGCGGTCAGCAGGGCCTCGGCGGCAAGTGCGGCGTCGATACGTCCCGCGACATCGTCGGGCATACGAGTCGGGCCGGGCAGCGTGCCGAGCAGTCCCCGGATCTCCTCCAGCGAGGCGTGCACATCGGCGCAGAGCTCGCACGCGTCCAGATGCCGGCGAACATCCGCGGTACGGGACGGCGGGAGCAGGCCCTCGGTGAGGTCGGAGATCTCGGCGACGTCCGGGTGTCCGGCCATGTCCGTCGTGGAAGTCACGCTCGCCCACCTCCGCCCTTCACAGCAGCTGAATCACTCGGCCCGGTATCACGCGGACCGGCAGTAGGCGGTCCCGCTGCCGGTGGGACGGATGTCCCCTGGGTCCGGTTCCGCCTCTCACCTTCCTCTTTGCCGGGACCGGCGTTTTCCGGCCGTAGGTGCGTGAGCAGCGGCAGGAGTCTGGCTCTGCCGCGGGCGCACCGACTCTTCACCGTGCCGGTCGGGACGTCGAGCATCCGGGCGGCCTCGGCGACCGGATATCCCTGCATGTCCACGAGGACGAGGGCGGCGCGCTGGTCGGGCGGCAGGGTGCCGAGGGCCTCCAGCAGCTGGCGGTGCAGGTCGTTGCGCTCCGCCGGTGCCGATGCCTCCTCGTGGGGCTCCAGCAGCTGCTCCAGCCGCTCGGTGTCGTCGACCGGAGAGGTCTTCCGTGACGCCACCTTGCGGGCCCGGTCGAGACAGGCGTTCACCGTGATCCGGTGCAGCCAGGTCGTGACGGCCGACTGGCCCCGGAAGGTATGGGCGGCCCGGTAGGCCGACACCAGGGCGTCCTGGACGGCGTCAGCGGCTTCCTCGCGGTCGCCCAGCGTCCGCAGGGCCACCGCCCACAGGCGGTCGCGGTGACGCCGCACAAGCTCACCGAAGGCGTCCGGGTCGCCGTCTACATGGCGGGCCAGGAGGTCCTGATCGCTCGTGTCGCCGTATGCGGTGTCATCTGCCATCGGACCCCCTCCCCTGGAACGTGGTGCGCCGTCAGCCCTTGAACGTCACATCGGTGATGCCCTGCTTGAAGCCGGCCCCGCTGTAGCCGTCCTGGGGGGCCATCGGTACGTCTGTGATCCACAGGAGTACGTATTGACTCTTCAGCTTCTTCGAAGCCTTCACCGTGAGAGAGCCGCCGTCAGTGGTGGCCGTTCCGATCTCCGTCATCCCGTCCACCGACGTCGAGGGGGTCAGGGAGTCGGTGGCGTACAGGTGGATCGTCGTGTGGTTGCCCGCGTACTTGAGTTTTATGGCAGCCGTCGAGATCGTCTGTGGCGAGTTGAGTTCGTAGACGATGCCCACGCCCGGCTTGTACGGCGCGAGCTTGGGGCCGGCGTTGTACTTCTTCGTCCGCCAGTAGGTGGAGCTGTCGTTGTCGTAGGTGTTCTTGACGTCGTCGGGAGCCTGCAGCGACCCCTCGACGGCGTATTCCTGGGCATCCTGGATCTTGAGCAACTTGACCGGAGCGTTCTTGTCGCCGTTCTTGTCGTTGCCGTCGGTCGTCTGGGTCTTGTTGGTGTCGTCGGACTTGTTGCCGTTGTCCATGAGGACTTCGGCGAGCTGCCAACTGCCCAGCCCCAGCGCGGCGATGAGCAGCGCCGAGACGGCCCACTTGAGCGCCTTGCCGGTGCGGCTCTGCAGGGGAGCCGGCGGGGGAGGCACGGGCTGCGTGACACCGAGGTGCGGTGCCGGGCGGCCGTAGGTGCCCTGCTGGTACGTCGTGCGCTGGTACTCCGGCGGTGCCGTGTACGCCGGCTCCGGCGGGCGGATGCGGGGCATCTCACCGATCGCCTTCACCAGCTCCTCCGGCGTCGTGCACGCGGACTCGTGGCGCGAGGCGGTCGCCCCGTCGTTGGCGAGCGCGCGCATGCTGAGCTCGGACAGGCCCCGGTGAACACCGGCCCGCACCTGGTCGGGTGCGATCAGGCCAATGTCCTTGGGCAGCCCCGACAGACCATGGGCGTCGTTCTCGTACGGCCAGCGCTGGGTGAGCGCCGCGTACAGAAGGGCGCCGATGGCCTCGGTGTCCGTGCGCTGCGGGGTGTCCGAACTGATGCCGCGCAGCGCGGCGTTGACCGCGAGGCCGCGGATGCGCCACTGACCGCTGGACGTCCGCAGCACGGCGTTGGGGTTCAGCCGGAGATGGGCGAGGCCCTCCCGGTGCGCGGCGGCCATCGCCGAGGCGATCTGACTGACCATCTGGTAGGCGTCGTACGGCTCCAGGGGGCCGGCGGCCAGCAGCGCGGTCATCTCGGTGGCGTCGGGCAGCCACTCGTGGACGACGTAGACGAGGTCGTCCTCCTCGACGGCGTCGAGGACCTGGACGAAGCGCGGATCGCCGAGCAGCGCCGAGGAACGGGCCGCGGCCAGCACGGAACGCGCCCGCGCATGGTCCGCGGGCAGGATGTGGACTCCGACGGCACGCCGGAGTTTCTCGTCCACCGCGCGCCAGCTGCTGAATCCGTCCAGACGGGTGACGCACTCCTCGAGCCGGTACCGTCTGGCCAGCTTGTGGCCGCTGTGCAGTTCGGTTGGTGAGGCCTTCTCGGGACCGTCGGTCCCGCCACTCCCCTGTGCCTCGTCGATGTCCGTGTCCCGCTCCCGGTTCTGGGCCACCCCGTCGGCCGTGGACTGGTCCGCCTGTGCGGTCAGCGACTGGTCGCCGCTGTTGTCTGCCACGTCGACGGCAGCCGTGCTCCGTTCCGCCACCGTCGTTCCCTGCCTCCCCATCCATTGCGCGCCGACCGACCTGCGTGCGCGCCGTCCGACGCCGAAACCAATTGTGCCCACAGTCCGCCGGTATGCACGACACACGGTGGCGGACGATGGTTGTGCGCGTACCCCCGCGTCAGCGCCCCAGACGCCCGCGGACCATGCCGACCAGCGAGTTCAGCTCCTCGATGCGCATCTTTCGTGCGGCTACGAAGAAGATCCCGAGGAGAATCGCACCACCCACCAATAGCGCCGCGAAGGAACCCACGACTCCCTGGCCGAGCGTGTGGCCGATCCCGTAACAAGCCGCACCGCTGAGCACCGCCGCGGGCACCGAGGCGATGCAGAGCCTGGCGTAGGTGCGCAGCACCCGGGCGCCGTCCAGATCGCCGCCGAGCCGCTTGCGCAGCCGGTTCCAGGCGACACCGACACCGGTCGCGTAGGCGAGGCCGTAGGAGGCGGCCATGCCGACGACGGCCCATCGCAGGGGCAGCACCAAGTAACAGACCACCGAGGCACCCGCGTTGACGGCGGCCACGATGACCGTGTTGTAGAACGGCGTCCGGGTGTCCTCATAGGCGTAGAACGCGCGCAGGACAACGTACTGCACGGAGTACGGGATCAGGCCCAGACCAAACGCCATCAGCATGTAACCCATGTTGGTGGCGGCGCCGACGCCGGAGCCGCCGAAGATCAGCGTGCACATGGGGATGCCGAGCGCCAGGAATCCGAAGGCGATGGGCACGATGGCGACGGCCGTGGTGCGCAGCCCCTGGGAGATGTCGTCGCGGACGGCGCCGCTGTCGCCCTCGGCCGCCGACCGCGAGATCCGCGGCAGCAGGGCGGCCATCAGGGAGACGGTGATGATGGCCTGCGGAAGGCCCCAGATCAGCTGGGCGTTGGCGTAGGCGCTGAACCCGGTGCCGGCGATGCCCGTCGCCTTGACGGCCGCGGTGGCCAGCTGGGTGATGACGAGGGCGCCCGCCTGGTTCGCGAGGACGAACAGCACGGTCCACTTGGCGAGCATCGCGGCCTTGCCGAGGCCGTGGCCCTTCCAGTCGAAGCGCAGCCGCAGCCTGAACCCGGTCTCGCGCAGATACGGGATCATGGCCAGAGCCTGGACCACGAGCCCCAGCAGGACACCGATACCGAGGAGCCGCTGGCCCTCCGGCGGGATGGTGTGGACGGTCATCCCGGAGCTGGCGGAGGTGCCGTACACCCACAGAAACATGCCCAGCGTCACGATGATGACGATGTTGTTCAGGACCGGGGTCCACATCATCGCGCCAAACTTGCCTCGCGCGTTCAGGATCTGGCCCATCACCACATGGATCCCCATGAAGAAGATCGAGGGCAGGAAGTAGCGGGTGAAGGTGACGGCGACCTCGTTGGCGGCCGGATCGTGGGCGACCTCCACCGACAGCACCCGCACCAGCACCGGCGCGGCGAGGACCGCGACGGCGGTGAGCGCCGCGAGGGCCACGATCACCAGTGTCAGCAGCCGGTTGGCGAAGGCCTCACCGCCGTCCTCGTCCTCCTTCATGGCGCGCACGAGCTGCGGCACGAACACGGAGTTGAGGCCGCCGCCGACCGTGAGGATGTAGATCATCGTCGGGAGCTGGTAGGCGACCTGGAAGGTGTCACCGAGAAGTGCCGTGCCCAGCGCGGAGACGATCAGGGCCGAGCGGACGAAGCCGGTGAGGCGGGAGACCATCGTGCCCGCGGCCATCACGGCGCTGGACTTGAGGAGGCCGCCGGCCTTCCCGCTCTTCGCCGCGGCCGGCGCCGCCGCGGCGACGGCGGCCGCGGTGCCGAGGTTCATGGTCTCGTCGGCCGCCGCTGCCACGGGAGCCGCCGGCGCCTGGTACGGGGGTGCCTGTGACGGGCCGCCAGGAGCGGCCGCCGGGCCAGGCACCGACGGGGGATCCGTGGGGCGTCCGCCCTGCTGCTGGTCCCGGAAGAGGTGGGCGAAGGCGTCCGGCTCATGGCGCTCCTCGCCGGCCTGGGTCACCAGGTCGTCGACGCCCACGAACTGGGTCGTGCGCGGATTGTCGCCATAGGGCAGGTACTGGGTGGGACCGTCCGGCTCCGGTGCCGGGGTCTGGGCCCATACCTGGGGATCGGGGGCGTACGCCGACTGCTGCGGCTGCGCGTAGAGGGGCTGCTGAGGCTGATAGGTGCCCGGGGGCGGCGGGGGGTGCGCGGCACGGTCGTAGAGGGCCTCGGCGACCGGGTCCTGAGCGGCGAGGTCCTGCGCGCGGTAGGGGTCCTGGTCGTAGGCGTCCTGGAGGTACATGTCGGCGGGCGGTTGCGCCGGCACCTGGCCGGGCTCGGGCGGCGGGCCCTCGGGGGGGCCCGAGCTGCCCGCGGCCCGGCCGCGGTCACCCTCGTACGGCGCGTTCATGGTTACCCCACCTCATCGTCCCGGGCCCACCGGCCACGACTTCGCTCAACGGTCCACTCTCTCACCCGTGCCGGACGGGTCGGCGCTTTCCGCTGCGGTGTCCGGTGTCGGGTCACTCGGCTGCACCGGGTCGCCTGCCCGGGCATCCGTGCCCGACTCCTCCTTGAGACGGCCGTCGGGGCCCTCCGGGTTCTCGGGCTCCTCGGCGCCCTCGTCCGTGGCTCCGTCGCCGCCGTTCTCCTCGGCCTCCCGGGCGGCCCGCTTGCGCTGGGTGTACATCCGGAAGCCGGCGAGGACGAGCAGGAGGAAGCCCCCGCCGATCACCAGCATCACGGTGGCGGTGAACTCGGTGACCTTGACGTCGAAGCTGACGGAGTTGCCGTACTCCTGGCCGTCCTCCGTGTACAGCTGGGCGTACACCGTCGCCTGTCCGTTGGCCTTGGCGGACGTGGTGAACTTCACGGTCGTGCTGTGGCCGCCGGAGACCGTGATGCGCTGCTCGTAGTAGGCCTTGCCGCCGATCTGGAGGCGGGTGGGGTTGCTCGAGGTGAGGCGCAGCACCAGATGCTGGACCCCCTGCACCAGGTTGTTCTGCACGGTCACGGGGATGGTCGCGCTGCGACCCGACAGTTTGGTGGGGGACTTGTCGATCAGCTTGACCTGGCTGGTCAGCTCCCCGAGGTGGTCCTCCACACCGGTGCGGAAGCTCGCTGCGGCACCGGGGCTGCCGCGCCACGACGTGGACATCTCACGGTTCATGGCCCGCCCGAAGGGGGTCACCACCCGGGACTCGTTGGTGAGGATCACCCGGAAGTTGTCGAGCGCGTCCTGGGTTCGTGCGATCTGCTCGAAGGCGGGTCGCGACAGCTCCTGCTTGCGCAGCGACGAGGGATACGCGGAGGTCGACGGCACCTTGGTGGTGGCGCCCGCGTCCGGCTTGGCCTTGGCGGCCGCGGTGAGCTTCTGGCTCTGCGACCAGTTGCCGCCCTCCAGGGCCGTCAGTGCCGCGGCCATCGCCTGGGCCTGGCGGGTCGTCGGCATCCGCTGCGGGGCGACGACGATGCTGCGCTGCTTGTCCGTCTGGGCGTTGAGCGCCAGGCTCTGGGCGAGGAACTGCTGCACGGCCAGCGTGGAGTCGGAGGCTCGCGTCAGGTCGCCCTGGAACGCCGTGGACAGACGGGCGTCCGCGACGACCGCCGTGGTGCCGCCACCGATCGGACGGGCCGCTGAGGGCGTGTAGGGCAGCCCGCCGGTCTCCTGGAAGCTGTCGCTGCGGGCGATCACCTTGTCGGCGCCCGCGGAGGTGGCGACCTTGACGATGGACGCGTCCACGGCGCCGTTCACGGGCCAGGCGAAGTCGGTGTCCGGCGTCACGTGGAGCACCGTCTGCACGGTGGTGGCGGCGACGTCGGTGGCTTCCTTGAGATGGCTCAGCGAACCGGTCACGGTCGTGCCGTTGTGCGCCAGGGAGGCCAGGTCCGGGTCGGCGAAGGGCAGGGCGACGACCTCCTGGTCCGCCACCGCGTTCTGCAGCTCGGCGAGCCACTGCTTGGCGATCGCCTGGTGGGTGCCCACCGTGGTGGTGTTGTCGGCGGCCTTGATCCGGTAGGTGCCGGTCATCGCGTCGACGGAGGCCAGCAGGTCCGGGTCGATCACCCAGGTGACGTCGAGTTCCTTGCCCAGCGTCAGCATCTCGTCCAGGCGGCCGCCCGGGGCGATCTCCTTGGCCAGGTCGTCGTTGAGGAAGACCGGCGTCTGCTGGTTGTTCGACCCCGTCTCCGCCGTCATGTGGACCGTGGAGACGAGCGGCCACAGGAACGTCGTCTTCGTCTTCGTGTCGGCCTCGTCGGGCTGCCACGGCAGGAAGGTCCGCTGGATGCCGAGGACCTGGTCCCACTGCTGCGCCGATGTCTGGCCGGACAGGGAGACGGCGAACTCGTAGACCCCGTCGTCGCCGAGGTCCAGCTTGTCGACCGGCACGGAGATGCTGAAGTGCTCGGCCACCCCGGGCGTGAGTTTCGGGAACTTCTCCACGTACTTGCCGCCGACCTCGGCGGCGGTGGCCAACTGGAGGCTGTCGCTGCTCTTGGCGGCGGTCTCGATGTCCGAGCGTGTGGTGAGCTGAGGGCCGACCCGCAGCCCCACATGGGCTCCGGTCACCGTCTGCTTGCCGTTGTTGGTCACCGTGCCGGACACGGTCAGCGTGTCGCCGTCGGTGGGGACGCTGGGGCTGAGGTCGTCGAGGGCCACGGATACAGTGCCGGCGCCGGACGCGTCCTGCAGTGAGTCCTGCCCCGCCGCGTCCGCCGGCCCGGCGGCGGGCAGCAGCAGTCCGGCCAGCAGGGGCGCCCCGGCGAGCAGTGCTCCGGAGCGCCGCAGCCAGCGGCGGGCAGGTGAGGGACTCGTCCCCTGGAAGTCTGCCGCCTCGGCCACGCGCTCGCCCGTCCCTCGTCGTCGTCAGTGGTCGTCGCAATGTGCGTCCACGCATGGTAACGATGCGCGCTGAGGGGAAGTGCCGCGGTCCGCTCCACAAGATCGGAGAGGAGAGGCGAGGCGTCCCATATGTGCCTGTATAAGGGGCAGCGCCACGGTACGCCAGTGAGCGGCGACCTTGGACTGTTATGTAAGGACGCGTCCTGGCGGAGTTGTGGGCATTCAATGGAGGCGCTCACGGCACCCCGGGCCACGTACCCTCTTCTGTTGTGCCGAACGCCAACGAAGACACCACCAGCGCCGTGAACCGGCCCCCCGCGTCGAGCGAACCGCTGCGGGTGGCCCCGGTCGCCGACGACCTCGCCCACCGCTTCCAGGAGGCCGGGTTCTCCCTCGCTCTCGTCGGCGGCTCGGTCCGGGACGCGTTGCTCCGCCGGCTCGGCAACGACCTCGACTTCACCACCGACGCCCGGCCCGAGGACGTCCTCAAGATCGTCCGGCCCTGGGCGGACGCCGTGTGGGAGGTCGGTATCGCCTTCGGCACGGTCGGCGCGCAGAAGGACGGCTATCAGATCGAGGTCACCACGTACCGGTCGGAGGCGTACGACCGGACGTCACGCAAACCCGAGGTGTCGTACGGCGACTCCATCGAGGAGGACCTCGTCCGGCGTGACTTCACCGTGAACGCGATGGCCCTCGCGCTCCCGGAGAAGAAGTTCATCGACCCCCACGGCGGCCTCGACGACCTCGCGGCCCGCGTACTGCGCACTCCGGGCACGCCCGAGGCTTCCTTCTCCGACGACCCGCTGCGGATGATGCGTGCCGCCCGCTTCGCCGCCCAGCTCGACTTCGAGGTGGCTCCCGAGGTCGTGACGGCCATGCAGGGGATGGCCGGACGGATCGAGATCGTCTCGGCGGAACGGGTGCGGGACGAGCTGAACAAGCTCATCCTTTCCGCGAACCCGCGCAAGGGGCTGACGCTGCTCGTGGAGACGGGTCTCGCCGACCATGTCCTGCCCGAGCTTCCGGCCCTGCGTCTGGAGAGCGACGAGCACCACCGCCACAAGGACGTCTACGAGCACACACTGATCGTGCTGGAGCAGGCCATCGCGCTGGAGGAGGACGGGCCCGACCTGACCCTCCGGCTGTCCGCGCTTCTGCATGACATCGGCAAGCCGCGTACACGCCGCTTCGAGAGTGACGGACGGGTCTCGTTCCACCACCATGAGGTGGTCGGGGCGAAGATGACGAAGAAGCGTATGACCGCCCTCAAGTACTCCAACGAGCTGGTGAAGGACGTCTCACGGCTGGTCGAACTCCATCTGCGCTTCCACGGCTACGGCGCCGGGGAGTGGACGGACTCCGCTGTCCGCCGCTACGTCCGCGATGCCGGCCCCCTCCTGGGCCGTCTGCACAGGCTGACCCGCTCGGACTGCACCACACGGAACCGGCGCAAGGCGGCGGCGCTCTCACGTGCCTACGACGGTCTGGAGGAGCGCATCGCTCAACTCCAGGAGCAGGAGGAGCTGGACTCGATCCGTCCGGACCTCGACGGCAACCAGATCATGGAGATCCTCGGCATCGGGCCGGGCCCGGTCATCGGCCGGGCCTACCAGCACATGCTGGAACTGCGGCTGGAGAACGGGCCGCTGGAGCATGATGCAGCGGTGGCCGCGCTCAAGGAGTGGTGGGGCGAGCAGGGCTGAGGCACCGCGGACATGAGCGCCTTGGTGTACGGGTGCATCGGCGCCCTGTACAGCGCGTCACGGTCCGC
>NZ_JBEXCS010000057.1:0-58576 GCF_040605395.1 Streptomyces sp. NPDC005648
CGTACTGCCCTCCGTGCCCCCAGTACACGCTCACCCAGTACGAAGGCTTCCGCCCGGCACGCCGAGAGCACGCCCCAGACGCCGCCCGGCCCGCCCTCCGGGCGGACGACGGGACTTTCGCAACACGCCCTAGTCGCTCACCGCCACCACCACATACCGCTCGTCCGCGACCTTCTTCCCCCACAACGCGGACTCCTCCGACAGCCGCTCCGCCCGCACCCGCGCCCCCGCGTCGAGCGACGCGAGCAGCCCGGTGAGCACGTCGGCCGGTATACCGACCGGGGCGACCGTCCCCCACACCCCCTCCACCAGCACCAGCCGCCCACCCGGCCGCAGCAACCCCCACCACCGCCTGAGCACCCGCCCCGGATCGTCCAGCGCCCACAGCACATGCCGTACGAGCACCACGTCGAACCGCTGCTCCCCCACCGGCGGCGCCTCGGCGGCACCGAGCAGGAACACCGCGTCCCGCCCCGCCAGCTTGGCCCGCGCGAGGCCGATCATGGCCGGGGACCGGTCGACCCCCGTCACCCGGTGTCCCTGCTCGGCCGCGAGGAGCGACAGACTGCCCGTGCCGCAGCCGAGGTCGAGGACGTCGCTCGTCCGCTCCGGCAGCCAGCCGCGCAGCCGCTCGGCCCAGGCCTGCCGCACCCGGGGGTCGCGCAGCCCGTGATCGGGTTCGTCGTCGAAGGTGGCGGCCTCCGCGTCCCAGTCCACAGCCGCCCTGCTCAGCCCGTCCCTGTCGTTGGTCATGGGCCCAAGAGTGACACCCGCCACTGACAGTCGATTCGTGACAGCGACCACAGACAGACCCGGACCGATGAGTCACTCTCCCGAAAAGGGTCTACCTCCGTGAGAACACGGAACTCGGTGGGCACTGAAGGAGGCAGCCATGCGCCGGACCACTGTGCACAAGCCCCTGAAGAAGACGGACTCGCGCAGGGTCCGAGAAGAGGCCGACGAGCGTCCCGCCGGACGCCCGGAGGTGCGCAAGGACATCGCACGAACGTGGTGGCCGGACGGGTGACCGGCCCTGGTCAGTCGAGCCGCTTGCGGTAGTGGACGCGGTCGTAGGGGCCGTCCACGCGCCGCTCGACGATCTCGTAGCCGTACTTCGGGTAGATCCTCTGGTTCTCCCACATCATCGCGTTCGTGTGGAGCCGGACCTCGGGCAGACCCAGCGCACGCGCGCGTGCGTCCACGAAGTGCAGCAGCCGTCGCCCCACGCCCGTCCCCTGAACGCCGGGGTGGACGGCGATGTTGTCGAGATACAGATGGTCCTGGTGCTCCTCCAGCACCACGAGGCCGACCACGGGATCGCCCGTGACGAACACCCGCCCCGCGGCCACGTCAGCCGCGTGGTCGCGCTCCATGGGCCGCGGCACCACCCCGATGCGCTCGATGTAGTGGTGGTACGCGGCATCGGTCACGGCCTTCACGGCCGCCACGTCGGCGGCCCCCGCCGCCCGGATCTCGTCGTCCGCCATGCCGGACACGCTCCCTACCTGATCCCAGTCTCAGCACTCCCTTAACGCGAGCATAAGGATCTCCCTCCCCCGTCCTCAGCAGGCGATTTCCCGGTTTCCCGGGGCTAGCTTCTGATCACACCCCACGGGATTCGCCCAGGACCGTTCCGAGGAGATTCCGCATGCCCGCACGCCTCCGCAAGGCCGTGACGATCGCCGCCCTCGGCGCGAGTCCGCTCGCCCTGACCGCCCTCGCCGCCGCCCCCGCGTCGGCGCACGGCACGATGGGCGACCCGGTCAGCAGGGTCGCGCAGTGCTACGCGGAGAACCCGGAGAGCCCGAAGTCGGACGCGTGCGGGGCGGCGGTGGCGGCCGGCGGCACCCAGGCGCTCTACGACTGGAACGGCGTCCGCATCGGTGACGCGAACGGCCGGCACCAGGCGCTGATCCCCGACGGCAGGCTGTGCAGCGCGAACAACGAGGAGTTCAAGGGCCTCGACCTGCCGCGCGCCGACTGGCCGGCGACCGGTGTGAAGAGCGGCTCGTACACCTTCAGGTACCGCGTGACGGCCCCGCACAAGGGCACGTTCACGGTGTACCTCACCAAGGCCGGCTACGACCCCGCCAAGCGGCTGGCCTGGTCCGAGCTGGACCTGGCGCACCCGGTGGCGACGGCCACCGACCCGGTCGCCTCCGGCGGCTTCTACACCTTCTCCGGCACCCTCCCCGCCCGGTCCGGCAAGCAGCTCCTGTACGCGATCTGGCAGCGCTCGGACAGCCCGGAGGCGTTCTACTCCTGCTCGGACGTGACGTTCGGCGGCGGCGGTGACAGCACGGGCGGCGCTGGTACGACGAGCAGCGCGTCCCCCGCTCCCGCCGCCCCGGCGCCCTCCGCCTCCGCGCCGTCCGACGAGCAGATCGCGGCGGGCGCCGACAGGTCGACGGTCGAGCACCACGGCCACGGCGACCAGGACGCGTCGACGCCCGAGGCAGAGGGCACTTCGCCGCACCTCGCCGCGACGGGAGGCGGCGGCAGCACCCCGTACCTCGCGATGAGCGGTGCGGCGGCGCTCGCGCTGGGGTCGGCGGCGCTGTTCGCCTCGGTCCGTCGGCGGGCGACGGCCGGAGGCCGTCGGTAGACCCCACGGGGGGCGGGGCCTGTCCGGCGGCTCAGGTCGGACAGGCCCCGTTCGTGCGTCAGCTCAGCACCGACGCGCAGGTGGTCGTGGTGGCGTGCGCCGGGTCGAGCGCGTTGGCCACCTCGTGGAAGGCGAGCCGGTCACTGAGACCCATCAGGACGTGTTCGGAGAGGTCCAGCGAGCACAGGCTCTGGATGAGGACGTTGTGCACGTCGGAACCGCTCAGGAACTGACTCGTGTACGGCGTGACGACCTCGTCGTACTTGCTGGCGATGACGGTGTAGTGGACACCGGGGACGGTGTCGCCGCCGGCGTTGAGCTTGGTGAGGAAGGCCGACCCGACGATCTGGTCGGCGAGGCCCGGAACGGACGAGGACAGCAGGTCCGACGCGCCCGGGAAGTACGGCAACAGGTTGGTGAGGCCGTCCAGGTCGGTTCCGTGGTTGTCGGGTGCGATGCCGACCAGGGCGTTCACCTTGGCGGCTCCGCCGAGGAACCTCAGGTAGTAGCGGGGCATCATGCCGCCCTGCGAGTGGCCGACGATGTCGGCCTTGGCGGCTCCGGTGGCGGCGAGCACCTTGTCGACGAAGGCGGAGAGTTGCTCGGCCGACTTGTCGATGGGGCCGAGGCCGTAGAAGACGGGGACGCCGGAGAGCTGGCCGTAGTCGAGGGAGAAGACGCAGTAGCCGCGGCTCTCCAGGTAGGGGGCGAGGCCCAGCCAGTTGTCGACCGAGTTGCCGAGGGTGCCGTGGACCAGGACGACGGGGCGGGGGTGGGCTGCGGAGGGCTTGCAGGAGTAGTCGTTCCAACCGCTGCTGGTGCTGGTGCTGCTGTCGGCGGCCTGAGCACTCGTGGCACCGGCGACGACGACGGTGGTCAGCAGTGCGGCTGCGAGGGGTCTGAGCAGTCGTTTCCAGGGCAGCATCGTGTGATCTCCTTGCGGCTCAAGGGAGTTGCGATGGCCTTACGCCCTGTGATCCGGATCACGAAGGATGCTGTTCACTCGTCAAGTTACGGGCGAGTAGCGCAAGTGTGAAGTTACGCGTCAGTAAAAACTTCCAGCGGTAACCGACCCGCCAGTAGCCACTGACAAACAATCACCAGGCGGGCCTGACAGGACCATAAGCCGCGATAAACCCCAATCAGCGACACAACACCCGCACTATGCCGCCAGCGCCCCCGGAAAGACCGCCCCCGCCCCGAACTTCGCCCGCACCCGGTCCGTGGCCTCCTCGATACGGCGGGCCTTCTCGTCCACCGGGTCGAAGGTGAGCTGGTAGGAGGCCTGTTCGGCCGGGGTGAGGGACTCGGCGCGCAGGGCGAGGGCGCGGACCCGGGCGCGCTGGAGGCCGAGGGCCTCGTACATGTCGTACGCCGTCCTGGTCAGCGCGGCCGAATGGGCGGTGGGTTCCTTCAGGGTGCGGGTACGGGTCGTCGAGGTGCGGTCGGCGTAGCGCGCGGTGAGGGTGAGCGTGCCGCAGACCTTGTCCAGGGCGCGCAGCCGGGCACCCAGTTCCTCGGTGGCCGAGAGCAGGGCACGGCGATGCCGCTCCGGGTCCAACTCGTCCAGGGGGAAGGGACGTTCGGCGACCAGGGACCGGGAGATCCCGTTCGGGACGACCCGGCCGCGGTCGACACCGTTCGCCTTCTCGTGCAGCTCACGGCCCGTCTTGGCGCCGACCAGCCGCTGGAGCGTGGCGAGCGGGGCGGCGGCGACCCGCCCCAGGGTGTCGAGGCCGTACTCGGACAGGGTGCGGGCGGTCGCCGTACCCACGCCGGGAAGCGCGGCCACCGGCAGGTCCGCGAGGAACTCCGCGATGCCCTCCGGATCACCGGGAACCTCGCAGGTCATCCCGGGCCGGGCGGCCCCTCGCGCCACCCGGGCCAGCATCGGTCCCGGCCCGGCGCCGATCACACAGTCGACGCCGTACAGGGCGAGGGCGCGGACCCGGATCACCGAGGCCAGTTCGACGGCGTCCCGCCCGAAGTACCGTTCGGCACCGCGCAGATCGGCCAGTGCCCCGTCCGGCGGCAGCGCCTCCACGACCGGGGTGAACTCCTCCAGCAGCCCGAGCAGTCCGGGCAGTGCGGCCTCGTCCGCCGCCGGCAGCTGGAAACGTACGCACACGATGGTCATCCCGCACTCCCCGGGCTCTGGTGCCACAACTTCCGTACCTGTGAGGGCTCCTGACCCGCCGGCCGCAGATCGGCCCACGGGTTGAGTTCGTATCCGGTGGGCAGCTGGATGCGCCGGCCCCGCGCCGGATCACCGCCCGTCCCCTCCGCCACCGGTTCGGCCAGCCGCTTCGCCACCTCGTCCAGCCCGCCCTCGGCCCGCAGTTCGACCAGCTCGGCGAGGTTCCAGGCGGCGGCGCCCACCACACTCAGGCTGCGCGGACCGCGCCGCTGCACCACTCCGCGCACCAGCAGCAGCCAGGAGTGGAAGACGGTGTGGGCGCAGGCGTCGTGGGAGTCGTCGAAGAAGGCGAGGTCGACCAGCCCCGTCCCGTCGTCCAGGGTGGAGAAGATGACCCGCTTGCCGGACCGGATCGGTGGCGTCTGCGTGGCCGCCTTGGCCCCCGCCACGAGGACCGTCTCCCCGTGCCGGGCCTCTCGCAGCCGGCGCGCGGACACCACGCCCAGCTCCGCCAGGAACTCCCGGTGGTCGTCCATCAGATTGCGCGAGGCGTCCATCGACAGCACCCCCAGCTCGGCACTGAGCTTCTCGGCCTCCGACAGGTCGGGCAGCCCGGCGGGCGCGGTCCTGCGCCCGCCGGCCAACGGCAGTTGACCGCCACCCGCACCCCGGGCCCCCCGCTGCAGCTCGGTCAAGTGCAGTTGCAGATCACGCCGGTTGGCCCCGAAGTCGTCCAATGCCCCCACCTGCGCGAGCCGCCCCGCGAGCGGCCGGCTCGGCCGCGCCCGTTCCCAGAAGTCCAGCAGGGAGGCATAGGGCTGCCCCTCCGCGATCCGCAGCGCCTCGCGCTCGCTGATGCCGTACACATCGGAGAGCGCCAGCCGCAGGCCCCACACCTTCTCCGATCCCTCTGATTCAGACACCAGTTCGATCCGATGAGCGACCGCCGACCGGTTCACATCCAACGGCAGCACCGGCACCCCCCGCCGCCGGGCGTCCGCGAGCAGCAACCGCTTCGGATACATCCCCGGGTCATGCGTGAGCAGCCCCGCGTAGAAGGCGGCCGGATGATGGGCCTTCAGCCAGGCGGACTGGTAGGTCGGCACGGCGAAGGCGACGGCGTGCGCCTTGCAGAACCCGTACGACCCGAAGGCCTCGACGATCTCCCAGGTCCGCTGAATCGTTTCTGCGTCATACCCGTTCTCCGCCGCGTGCTGCGCGAACCACACCCTGATCCGCCCCTGCGACTCCGGATCGGACAGCCCGCGCCGCACCCGGTCCGCCTCGCCCCGCCCACAGCCGGTCATGATCGAAACGATGTCGATGATCTGCTCGTGGAAGACGACGACCCCGTACGTCCCCTTGAGCGGTTCCTCCAGATCCGGATGCGGACAGCGCACCGGCGCCCGCCCGTGCCGCGCCTCGATGAACGGCCGCACCATGTCGGCGGCGACCGGCCCGGGCCGGAAGAGCGAGATGTCGACGACGAGGTCGTGGAAACCGGCCGGCTGCAACCGCCCCACCAGATCCCGCTGCCCCGGCGACTCGATCTGGAAGCAGCCCAGGGTCTCGGCCGACCGGATGAGCCGATACGTGGCCGGATCACCGCCCTCCACCCCGTCCAGGTCGATCCGCTCCCCCGTGGCCCGCTCCACTTCCGCCACCGCGTGCGCCATCGCCGACTGCATCCGCACACCGAGCACATCGAGCTTGAGCAGCCCGAGATCCTCGACGTCGTCCTTGTCGAACTGCGACATGGGAAACCCTTCTCCGCTGGTCGGCATGACCGGCGTACGGCTCAGCAGAGAGGCATCCGACAGAAGCACCCCACAGGGATGCATGGCGACCCCGCGCGGAAGGGCGTCGAGCGCCTCGACCAGCTCCCAGAGCCTGCCGTACCGCTCCTTCTCCCCCGCCAGCGCCTTGAGTTCGGGCAGTTCGTCCAGCGCGGCGCGGGCGTCCCGCGCCCGGATGTGCGGAAAGGACTTGGCGATACGGTCGATCTCGGCGGGATCCATGGACAGGGCGGCCCCCACATCCCGCACCGCATGCCGCACCCGGTATGTCTCCGGCATGGCGACGGTCGCCACCCGCTCCTCCCCGAACCGCGCGATGATCGCGCGATAGACCTCCAGCCGGCGGGCGGACTCCACATCGACGTCGATATCGGGCAGCACGACCCGCTCCTTGGACAGGAAGCGCTCCATCAACAGCCCGTGCTCGACCGGATCGGCGTTCGCGATCCCGAGCAGATGGTTCACCAACGACCCCGCCCCGGACCCACGGGCGGCCACCCGGATCCCCATCCCCCTCACGTCATCGACCACTTGAGCGACCGTCAGGAAATAGGAGGCGAAGCCGTGGTGAGCGATGATGTCCAGCTCGTGATGCATCCGCTCCCAGTACGCACGCCTGCCGGCATACCCTCGCACCACCATCCCGGCCGCCGCCCGGGAGGCCAGCGCCCGCTGCGCCGTACGGCGCCCCGCGCCGACGAGATGCGGCTCGGGAAAGTGGACCGCCCCCATCCCGAGGTCGTCGTCGGGATCGACCAGACACTCGGCGGCGGTGGCCTGCGTCTGCTCCACCAACCGATGCGCGAGGTCCCGCCGGTATCCGGCCGCCTCCACCACCCGCTCGGCGACCCGGAACATGTCCCCGGCCCCCTTCAGCCAGGCCTCCCCCGAGTCCAGCCCCTTCCTCGGGTCGATCGGCACCAGCCGGCGGGCGGCGTCCAGGACGTCGGCGACCGGCCCAAGGCCGGGGTCGGCATAGCGGACGGCGTTGCTGAGCACCGGCCGTACACCCTGCTCGGCGGCGAGGCCGACGGTACGGGCGGCCAGCCGCAGCGACCCGGGACCGGTGCCCTCACGCCCGTGCCAGACGGCTTCCAGCCGCAGGGCGTCGCCGTAGACCTCGCGCCAGGGACCGAGCAGCTTCGCCGCCCGGTCCGGGCGCCCCGCGGCAAGGGCCCGCCCCACGTCGGAGCCGGGACCGAGCAGAACCGTCAGGCTGTCCCCGTGGTTGTCGGACCAGGACAGCAGAGGAAGGGCTTCGGCCGTGTGGGCAGCCGTGACCAGCCGGCACAGCTCGCCCCACCCCCGAGCCCCGTCACGGGCCAGAAAGGTGACCCGCGGCGTCGACTCGTCGATGAAGGAACCCCCGCGCACCGGAGTACGCCGCCGATCACGCCGTACGGGATCCCCCTCTCGCACCCGCGCGGGCGGCTCCACCGCCAGCTCGGCACCGAACAACGGCCGCACCCCCGCCCGCGCACAGGCCTTGGCGAACCGCACCGCTCCCGCGAGGGTGTCGCGATCGGTGAGGGCGACGGCGTCCATCCCCCGCTCGGAGGCCCGCTCGGCCAATGCCTCCGGATGTGAGGCCCCGTACCGCAGCGAGAACCCGGAGACAGCGTGCAGATGAGTGAAGCCGGACATCACCCACCTCCACTCTCGAACATCAGTTCCCGACTACCCCACCCCCACCATAGACCAAAAACCGAACTGCTGTGCGACAACCCTTCGCCCCTCCACCACCTGCGAAAACGCCCAAAAGGGTGCCGCGCGGGACGGACCGCAAGCCGCCCGCGGCGAGAACCTGGGGACGGCCGCGGGCGCTACACAAGCCCCCACCGAACCCGCACCGGCGCCGCAGGCATACGAGACGAGACCTCAGCCCCGACCTCAGCCCCGATCACGGTCCTCCTGCGGAGGCGGCGAGGGAACCGCCGGCACCCCCTGCTGCGCCCTCTCCAGAAACCGCAACAACTCCACCGGAAACGGCAGAACAAGCGTGGAGTTCTTCTCGGCCGCGACCGCCGTCACCGTCTGCAGCAGCCGCAACTGCAACGCGGCAGGCGTATCCGCCATCTGCTGCGCCGCCTCGGCCAGCTTCCTCGACGCCTGCAACTCCGCATCGGCGTTGATGACCCGCGCCCGCCGCTCCCGATCGGCCTCCGCCTGCCGCGCCATGGACCGCTTCATGGTCTCGGGCAACGACACGTCCTTGATCTCCACCCGATCGATCGTGACGCCCCACTCCACCGCGGGACTGTCGATCATCAACTCCAGCCCCTGGTTGAGCTTCTCCCGATTGGACAGCAGATCATCGAGCTCGCTCTTGCCGATGATGGACCGCAACGAGGTCTGAGCCATCTGCGCCACGGCGAACCGATAGTCCTCGACCCGCACGACCGCCTCCGCCGGCCCGGTCACCTTGAAGTAGACAACCGCGTCCACCCGCACCGTGACATTGTCCCGGGTGATCCCCTCCTGCGCGGGCACGGGCATCGTCACGACCTGCATATTGACCTTCTGAAGCCGGTCCACGAACGGCACGATCATCGTGAACCCGGGCTCCCGCACCTCGGGCCTGAGCCGCCCGAGCCGGAACACCACACCCCGTTCGTACTGCTTGATCACCCGTGCGGCAGCCATCGCGTACACCACACCGGCGGACGCGAGGGTCACTCCCGCCGCCACCAGCTCCTCGACCATTCCGGCCCCCAGAGGACTGAGCCATCCGTCCTTCGACGGTAACCCCGCCCCCGGGCAAGAGGGAGCCCCCGCACGCCACTTGCGTGCGGGGGCCACCGCAGCCGAGGCTCACACCGCGAAACCCCGGCCTCGTACGACCAGGACCGTCAGCCGACGCTCACACCGTAGTAGCTCAGCGCCTCGGTGACCGGCTGGAAGAACGTCGTACCACCGGAGGTGCAGTCACCGCTGCCACCGGACGTGAGCCCGTACGCCACGGAGCCGCCGTACAGCGGACCACCGCTGTCGCCGCCCTCGGCGCAGACCGTGGTCTGGATCATGCCGTAGACGACGTCGCCGCCACCGTAGTTGACGGTGGCGTTCAGCGCGGTGACCCGGCCGCTGTGCGTACCGGTGGTGGAGCCGCGACGGTAGACCGTCGTGCCGACGCTCGGTGTCGCCGCGCTGGTGATGGTCTGGCTGCCGACCGCGCTCGGGTGCGCGATCGAGGAGTTGGTGTAGCGGACCAGCGCGAAGTCGTTGGTCGGGAAGCTGTAGCCGACGTTGGTGCCCAGCACCGTGGAGTGGCTGGAGTTGGAGTACCAGGTCGAGGCGACCTCACCGCAGTGACCGGCGGTCAGGAAGTAGTACGTGCTCCCGCTGTGCACGTTGAAGCCGAGCGAACAGCGGTAGGAGCCGCCGTAGATCGCGTCACCGCCGGTGATCAGCGGTTTGAACTGGCCGGCCGTGTGCTTGATGGTGAGGGCACCGGAGTTGGCGCCGGCCTGCCGCTTGATCTTCGCGATCTCGGCCTTGGAGACCGTGCTGTCGACGGTGACGACCACACGGTGGGTCTTGCTGTCGACGGCCCAGGCGGTGCCCGGCACGTTCGCCTTGAGCACGGAGGCGTTGGCGCTCTTCAGCTGGGCCGTGCTGAAGGGTGTGGCGGTGGACGCGTTCGCGCTGGGGACCGCGATCGCGGCGGCGGCCACGAGTCCGGTGGTGACGGCGATCAGCCGGGTCCGTCTCGAAATGCCGCTGCGGGGGGTTGTGCGCTTGATCCTCACGTTCGTTCCTCCCAAGAGGAGTCGGGGGCCCGCGTGGGGTCGGGGCCCGTGAGGCGCAGCCAGGGACCTGATCGTCCGGATTCCGGACACGCCGTGCCCCTGACAAGCGCTTGCGGGGAGTATTCGGCCGAACGACCGGTAGGCGCAAGGGCGCCTTTCGGCCCCACCGCGCCCGCGTTCAGGCCAGATTCCGCTCCCCCGCCTCGATCGCCAGGTCCAGGGTGTTGCCCGGCGGCGGGAAAGGGCAGATGAAGTGGTCGGCGAAGGCGCAGGGCGGCAGCTGGGCGCGGTTGAAGTCCACGGTCGTCCACCCCTCGTCGTCCGGAGCGGCGGGATAAAGGAAGCGGAATCGATAACTACCCCTTCCACTCCCGCCGTTCTCGCCACCACCCTCCCCACTACCACGGTCGGCGAAGACCGCCCACAGCACATCCCCCTGAGCGGCGACCTGAAGCGTCAACTCCCGCCCCTGCACCGCGAAAGCCAGCTCGCCCGCCAGCCCCAGCCCTCGCTCACGCCCGTCCGCGTTCTCGACACGGACGACCCGGTCCTCGCCGTACGGCGTGAAACGCCCCCGCACCGACCAGCGCGGATCGTACGGCGTGGCGTCGATGCCCCGGAACGCGCGGCGCGCCTCGGCCGCCGGATCGAAGTCCCGTACGCCCCACACGCCTTCCCGCACCAGCACGACCAGCCGCCGCTCGCCGTACGCGACCCGGGCCGCGTCCACCGCACCCGCGTCGGCCTCCAGCCGCACCGCGCCGTCGAGAGGCTCTCCGTCGACCGTCAGGCCATCGGCCGCCACGGCGGTCAGCGTGACGCCGTCGCTCTCGGGCGTCCAGATCCCCGGGATGTCCGGAAGTCGCCCGTCCGGATGGTCCTCGAACCAGTAGGTGCCCGTCAGCGCGAGCGGCCCGTAGGGCGCGGAGACGGACTCCACGCGCCGCTCGTGCCACTGCTTCCACTCGAAAGCCTCATCAATCGCCATATGACCAAACCTTCCGTTCCGGATCGCGCAACCCAAGATGTGAGCGCAGAGTGGCGCCCTGGTACTCCGTGCGGAACACCCCCCGCTCCTGCAGCAACGGGACCACCCGGTCGACGAACTCGTCGAGCCCGCGCGGGGTGATCACCGGCTGCAGGATGAACCCGTCGGCGGCGTCCTTCTGTACGAACTCGTCGAGCTCGGCGGCCACGGCCTCCGGCGTCCCGATGAAGGACTGCCGGGCGCCCGCCTCGATCACCGTCTGCCGGATGGACAGCCCCTTCTCCTTCGACAGGGCCCGCCACTTCTCGGCGATCACCCGGGTGTCGCCGCGCCGGGTGCGCCCCTGTGTGATCCCGGCCCCGGCCACCGGATCGATCTCGGGAAGCGGCCCGTCGGGGTCGTACGACGACAGGTCGACGCCCCAGATCTGCTCCAGGGCGAGGATCGCGTTCTGCGGGGAGACCTGCTGCCGGCGGAGCTCGGCGGCCCTCTCCCGCGCCTGGGCCGCGGTGTCGCCGAGGACGACGGTGACTCCGGGCAGGATCTTCACGTCCCCGGGCTCGCGGCCGTACTTGGCGAGCCGGCGCTTCACGTCGGCGTAGAAGGAACGCCCCTCCTCCAGCGAGCCGTGCCGGGTGAAGACGACGTCGGCCGAGGCGGCGGCGAACTCGCGCCCCTCGTCCGAGTCGCCCGCCTGGATGACGACGGGGTGTCCCTGGGGCGAGCGCGGCACGGTGAACTCGCCCGCGATGTCGAAGTGCCGGCCCCGGTGGGCGAAGGGCCGGGAGATGCCGTCGGGGGTCCAGGAGTCCCACAACTTCCGTGCCACGTCGAGGAACTCGGCGGCCCGGGTGTACCGGTCGGCCCGGTCGAGATAGCCGCCGCGGCGGAAGTTCTCACCGGTGAAGGCGTCGGAGGAGGTCACCACGTTCCAGGCCGCCCGGCCGCCGCTGAGATGGTCCAACGTGGCCAGTCTGCGGGCGAGTTCGTAGGGCTCGTTGAAGGTGGCGTTGACGGTGGCGGCGAGGCCGAGGCGTTCGGTGACACCCGCGAGGGCGTTCAGCACGGTGAGCGACTCCGGCCGCCCCACCACGTCCAGGTCATGGAGACGGCCCTTGTGCTCGCGCAGCCGCAGCCCCTCGGCGAGGAAGAAGAAGTCGAAGAGTCCGCGCTCGGCGGTGCGGGCGAGATGCTCGAAGGACGAGAACTCGATCTGCGACTTCGACCGCGGATCGGCCCATACCGTCGTGTTGTTGACGCCGGGGAAGTGCGCCGCGAGATGCATCCGCCTGCGCCCGTCGCGTCGTACGGTCATGACGTTCCCCCTGTCACGACGCTCCCCCGGTCCCGGCCGGCACGGCGTAGCGGTTGGCGGGCCGGGCGAGGCCCAGGTGCTCCCGGAGCGTGCTGCCCGGGTAGAAGGTGCGGAACAGACCGCGGTGCTGGAGCAGCGCGACGGTGCCGTTGACGAGCCGCTCCAGGTCCCGGCGCGGTTCGGTGGGTGTGAGGTGGAAGCCGTCGACGACGCCGTCGGCGTGCCAGGAGGCGATGAGCTCGGCGAGGTCGACCGGGCCGCCCCGGTACAGCGGTCCCTGCGCGGTCTGCCGTGGGCCGCCCCCGCCGTGGCCCCGCTCGGCCGCGTGTTCACCGTCGCCGAGGTCGACGACGATGCTCGCGAGGACCCGCGGGGTGCCGGGGGCACGGCCGAACTCCGCCGCGGCGGACCGGAGTCGGTCGCGCACCGCCGCCGCCTGAGCGGGGCTCGCGGCCCGTATCAGGGCCACGTCGGCGTACCGGGCGGCGGTGCGCCGGGCGGGTGCGTCGGTGGCGTCGACCACCCGGACCGGGTGGCCCTGCGGCGGCCGTGGCACGATCGAGGGGCCCTTCACCGTGAAGCCGGTGCCCTCGAAGTCGACGTGGTGCAGCTTGTCCCGGTCGATGAAGCGGCCGGTGGCCACGTCCCGTATCTCGGCGTCGTCCTCCCAGCTGTCCCACAACCGCGCGGCCACATCGGCGACTTCACCGGCCTCCTGCCACAGTTCGTCGGCGGGCGCGGCGTGCCGGCGGCCGAAGAGGCGGGCCTCTCCCTCGCTGGTCGACACGTCGATCCGCCAGCCGGCCCGGCCGCGGCTGGCCGAGTCGAGGGTGGCGACGGCGGCCTGCACATGGAAGGGCTCGGTGTGCGTGGTGGTGACGGTGGGCACCAGGCCGACGCGGCTGGTGGCGGGCGCGACCCGGGACAGCACGGCGAGCGCGTCGAGGCCGGGGCGGGCGAAGGTGTCGTCGAGGGTCACGAAGTCGAGCCCGCCGCCCTCCGCGAGCCGCGCCAGCTCGACGTAGGAGCCGGCGTCGTGGGCGGCCTCCTGATCGATGGCGGCGGCCAGGTGCAGCAGCCCCCGCCCGGGGGATGAGGTCATGAGGGGAGATCCTCTCGTTCGAAGACGGCTTCCCGGCAGGCGCGTTCGCACCGCCGGGAGGTCACGCGGCCGCCCGGGAGGCGAGTTCGGCCAGGAACCGCAGCACGGCCCGCGCCGCCCCGTCGTTCTGCCGGAACGCGGGCCCGCCGGTGCGCGGCCGGGTGAAGGCTCCGGGCGTACGTCCGTCGGTGAACGGGCCGAGCGCGAAGCGCCGGGGATGCGCCCGGCCGGCCCGGTCGAGGATCCGCCCGTCGTCCGGCCGCACCCGCAGCAGCCCCTCCGGTGTCTCGGCGGCCCCGTCGGCGCGCAGCTCCCTGAGCAGCCCGTCCCGCGCCCGCTCGACCGTCGGCTCGGGCAACCGCGCCTCCACCAGCGCCCGCGCCTCGACGAAGGCACCCGGCACGGTCGCGCTCGACGCCCGGAACACCCCGTCCTCGGCGGTGACGGCCATGTCGGCCCCCAGGAACCTCAGCACCCCGGCCCGGGACAGTGCGAGCATCTGCCGCAGCCGGGGCCCCGGCGGCCCCGACGCCAGATAGCTGAAGAAGCCGTGCCACCAGGGCCCGATGTCCCCGAGCCTGATGAGCTGCCCGTACACCGAGAGCAGCCCGAGGAAGACCGCCAGGTCGGGGCTGTACCGGGCGTCATGACGTCTGCTCAGGTCCTGCTCGACGTAGGTGCGCAGCCCGTCCTGGAACGCGTCGAAGGAGCCGTACCGTATCCCCTCCAGGGGATGGTCGAGCGCGACGAGGTCCAGCCGGTCGGCCGGATCGGGCACCGCGGACGCCACCAGCGCCTGGATCTCGGCCGCGCTCCCGGCGGCGTACTTCTCCTCGAAGTCGTCCCAGGCCATGTCCGTGCGTTCCGGGTGCACGGTGAACAGCCGGTGGTAGTGGGCGAAGCCCAGCTCCTTCTCCACCAGCGGCCACACATCCCGCCGGAACTCGAACCCGCCTTCCCTGCCGAGCAGTTCGTCCACCTCGGCCGGACCGAAGAACCGTGGCAGCGGCGGCCGCTCACCGCTCCAGTCGTAGCCGATCTTCGAGTGGTACGGCACTCCGCGCCGCGACCCGACGTGGAGCACCGGCTCCCGCCCGGACGGCACATAGGTGTCGCCCTCGTACCGTCCGCCGCGTCCCTCGGTGAGCAGCACCATCAGGTCGACGAAGGCGAGCCCGAATCCGCGCACCAGAACCGGCTCACCGGCCCTCAGCGCGGACAGGTCGCTGTCGGCGGTGTAGTCGGGCGGCAGATGGACCAGCCCGTGGGCCTCGGCGTAGGCCGCCAACGCGCGTTGCTGTTCGTCGAGTTCGGCGTCCACGTGACCGATGGCGAGGACGACGAGGTCGGCGAGCAGCGGTCGCGGCCGGCCCTCCAGCCACACCTGCTGCCGCCCCTCGCGCGGACCGCTCACCCGCAGGGCGCGCCGGGGATGGTGATGCACGGTGACGGACGGCGGAAGCGCCGCGACGGCCTCCTCGTGCACCCAGCTGAGATACGCGCCCTGCAGCTGCCGGTCCGCGAAGACCCGGCCGTCGATACCGGCCCACTCGTGCAGGGTGGGCCCCTCCCGCACCGGGCCCTCCATGACCACCGTCTCGTCGGTGAACATGGTGGTGTCCTCGGCGTGCGAGTTCATCCACAGCAGCGGTGACTGCGCCGCGCGCCAGATCCGCCCGGCGCCCGGTGGGTAGGGGTCGACGAGATGGATGTCGAGGCCCTGGCCGTCGTACAGCTCGGGGGCGTTGGCGGCGATCCGCTCGATGAGACCGGTCCCCCGCGGCCCGGCCCCGACGATCACCAGGGAAGCCCTCGGCTCGGGTGGGTACGGGAGTGCCGGGACGCCGGCCAGGGTGTCGGAAGACATGCGAAGGCTCCGTGACTCAATGGGTCGAACACGGGTGGATGCCTTCACACGGACGCGCCGCGCGGCGCGATACGGCCGAGCCCCTCAGCAGGGCCGTCCGTCGACTGTACGGCGCCGTTTCCCCTCACTGTCAAGGTTGTCCAGGATGTGAGCGGCACGTCTCAGCTCAGTTGACGCGGAACCGGATGCCTGTTCCACTTGGCCCATGCATCCACAGCAGTGGCTGGTCACGCGCTCCCACATCGACTTCGGTCGAGTGTGGTCCTCTTCCTGTTGAGCCGACACCACTGCGCGCCCGCGCCCTGACCCCTTGATTCCTCATGGGGCGGTCCCCGCGCTCTCCACGCTCCCAGGCCTTCACACGCGCACCCCCTCCCTCCCCTCGCGTTCCTCCAAGCCCGCGGTCGCGCCCGCGCCCCCAGTGGGGGCGCGGGGGCTGTACCGCCATGCGGCTCCGCCGCACGGGCACGGGCGACCACAGACCGCCCGCACACGACTAACGCACCATGGCCACCCGCTTCTTGGGCGCGGCCCGCACCCCGATCACCCGGTCCATCAAGGCCCCGAGCACATCCCGCACCGAAGCCCGCTCCCGGGCGTCACACTCCAGCACCGGCACATCCGCCCCGAGTCCCAAGGCCTCGCGCACCTCCTCCAGCTCGAACCGCTCGGCGCCATCGAAGCGGTTCACCGCCAGCACGAACGGCGCTCCCTGGGACTCGAAGTAGTCGACGGCCGGGAAACACTCCTCGATCCGCCGGGTGTCGGCGAGGACCACCGTCCCCAGCGCCCCCTCCACCAGGTCGTCCCAGAGGAACGAGAACCGGTCCTGCCCGGGCGTCCCGAACAGATAGAGCGCGATGGTCGGATCGAGCGTGATCCGGCCGAAGTCCAGCGCCACCGTGGTCGTCGTCTTCGACTCGATCCCTTCCAGCGAGTCGACCCCCACGGAGACCTGTGTGATCGCGGCCTCCGTGTCCAACGGCTCGATCTCCGAGATCGCCCCGATGAACGTGGTCTTGCCGACTCCCAGCCCCCCGCTCACCACGATCTTCACGGCGAGCGGCACGATCCTGTCAGAGCGCCCGGACATGGTCCCTGATCCTTTCGAGCATCTGGAGCGGCAGCTCCGCGGGTTGCCGGCAGTCGAGCCGGCCGGCCACGACGAGGTCGGAGACCAGCACCTTGGCGACTCCGAGCGGCACACCGACCCGCGACGCCACCTCGGCCACCGTCGTCGGCTCCTGGCACACCGCGACGATGTGCCGCCGTTCGAACGTCAGCGTGTCGTCGGCCGCACCGACGGCGACGACCAGCGTCTCCAGCCGCAGATCCGCCTGGAGCGGCTCGGCCCGGCCGCCGGTGATGATGAACGGCCGGACGAACGTCGCGTCCTCAACCGCTTCTACGTCCCTGGGGTGTTCGCCGTTCACCGCGGCAACGCCTGCCGCAGATCGGCGATGAGCGTGGGGGTGAGCAGATCGCCCGCCCGCTCGGCGAGCACGGCCATCTCATAGCCCACGAGCCCCAGTTCACCGCTGCTGTCGGCGAGCACTCCCAGACAGCTGCCGTCCCGGATCGCGGAGACGAGCAGAAAACCCCGGCCCATCTCGATCATGATGAGTTTGACCCCGTCGAAGCCGTACCGCTTGGACGCGCTGCGCGCCAGGCTGGACAGCCCCGACACGATCGCGGCGAGATGGTCGGCCTCGGTCCGCCCGAGCCCGTCCGACACGGCGATCAGCAGTCCGTCGGAGGAGACGGCGACCGCGTCCCGTACCCCGTCGGTGCTCCGGACGAAGTTGGCGAGCAGCCAGTTGAAGGTCTGCGAGTCGTTGTGGGCGTCGACGGTGGTCACTGGGCGTCACCCTCACTCTGCGCGGCGGACCGCTGCCTGTCCCGTTTCTCCAGTTGCTCCCTTTTCTCCTTCTCCACGCTGATACCGCCCCGCATATGGGCGCTGCGCAGGGTGGAGAGCATCCCGGAGATCTCCTCGGGGCTGCGGTCCGGCATCGGCTCGGCGGGGGCGATCCGGCCCTGCTGGTCGGTCTCGTGCACGGCGTCCGCGATGGCGCTGCGCTGCGGCCGCTTGACGAGCCCGTTACGGGTACGGGCGGCCGACGTGCCCTTGCTCTCGCTCACCTTCGCGTCCTCCTCCTTCTTCGCCTCCGCCGCGACGGTGACCAACTCCCTTTGCGGCTTTGCCTCTTCTTTGCGCGGCGCGGGGAGTGCCGGTGAGGTCCTGCCCTGCGGGGGCTCCGTCAGCAGCGCCACGGGGATCAGCACCCGCGCCACCACCCCGGCCGCCGGCGCCTCCCCGAGCCGCACCTCGATACCGCACTTGCGGGCGAGGGCGCCGACCACGAAGTGGCCGAGGAACCGGGTCGGTTCGGCCATGAAGCTGGCCGTCCCCGACAGCCGTACGTTCGCCTCGGCGAGTGCCTGAGTGTCCATGCCGAGCCCGTGGTCGACGATCGCGACCAGATATCCGGCGCTGGTGCGCCGCCCCTCGATCTCCACGTCGGAGTCCGGCGGCGAGAAGCTCAGCGCGTTCTCGATCAGCTCGGCCAGCAGATGGGCGACCTCGGCGACGACCGAGCCACTGATGTGCGCGGGCTCGACCCGCCGCAGGTTGACCCGGCGGTACTCCTCGACCTCGGACAGCGCGGCACGCAGGACGTCGGTGAGGGCCAGTGGGGTGGCCCAGGGCCGCGGGCTGGACTCACCGGCGAGCACCAGCAGGCTCTCGGCGTTGCGGCGCATACGCGTGGCGAGGTGGTCCAGCTCGAAGAGGTTGGCGAGGGTCGCCGGGTCGGCGTCCTCGTGCTCCAGCTTGTTGATGAAGCTGATCTGGCGGCGTACCAGGTTCTGGTTGCGGCGGCCGAGGCTGACCAGTGAGTCGGTGGCGTTGCGGCGCAGCACCGCCTGCTCGGTGGCGAGGTCGAACGCGGCCCGCTGCACCCGGTCGAACGCCTCGGCGACATCCCGCACCTCGGCGCCCGCCCGGCCCGACAGGACGAGCGGAGCCGGCGCCTCGGGGCTCTCGCCGGAGTCCGCGTCCTGTACGGCGGCCACGGCGCGCGGCAGCCGTTCTCCGGCCATCTCCCGCGCCTGCTGGGCGAGTTCGGCGAGCGGAGCGGAGACGGACCGTACACAGTCCAGGGCGAGGGCGCCGAGCGCCCCGACGGTCACCAGGGCGAGCAGCAGGAAGAGCAGCAGATCCCGCTGGGCGGCGCTCTCCAGCCCGGCGGCACGGTTCTCGACGTCCGTGCCGAGCCGGATCTGCACGTCCCGCAGTCCGTTGATGGTCGAGGTCGTCGCGTCCCACCAGGCCATCGGCCCGATCCGCCGCGCGCTCAGCTTTCCGCCGCCGCGCACCGCGACGCCCTCGTACGCCAGCATGCGCTCCGCGTCGGGCGTGGTCATGGCCGCGTTCAGGCGGCGCTCCTGGACGGCGGTGGCCGAGCGCGGGAAGGTGGCGAGGGCGGCCTGGCGGGAGGCCCTGATCTCCATGAAGCGGCTGTAGTCGGCGCCGCGGAAGCGGCCGCCGGAGGCCCGCACCGAGCCGAGCACGATGGCGCGCTCCTCGCCGGTGAACTCCTTCGCGTTGCCCAGGATCTGCAGGGCCTGGTAGGCGTTGCGCAGCGTGCCGTCATGGACCTCGTCGAGGCCGAGGTCGAGCCGGTCGAGGACGGTGATCGTGGTGGTGAAGTAGTCGAAGGTGTCCTTCACCACACCGGTGCGGTCGTCGGCGTGCCGGCGGATGCCCGCCAGCCCGTCGAGCCGCCCGAGCGACTCGCGCACGGAGCCGGCGGCGCTGTCGTCGCGACTCCTCAGTTCCGTGTCGAGCGCGGTCCGCGCGGCGTCGGTGGCCTTGCGCTGAGCAGGCAGTTTGGCCCTGAACTGCCAGACGCCGCCCACGTATCCGGTGGTGAGACCGCGCTCCTTCTGCAGCTCGTGGACGAGTCCCTGGAGGGTGATCTCCAGCCGTGCGTTGTCCTCGGTGGCGGCGGCGTTGCGATACACGGAGATCTGTTCGGCGGCCGCGAGACCGAGCAGGGCCAGCAGGACCGCCAGGGCGAGGATCAGGATCCTCAGCAGCCTGGCGCGGATGCTGGTGGTTGCTTTTGCTGTGTCGTCCACTGAAGTGCCTTATATGGGGGGCGATTTGGGACAAAGGCAGAAATGGTTCTGCTCCTGGCCAACGACCCTCGCGAGGCACCGGTCACCGGATCATGTTTTTGTTTTACGTTGCGGAAACAGGATCTCCACGAATCACCAGGTGACCACCGGCCCCGGCACCGGCCGTGCGTACTCCGTATACGACACCCTCAGTAACGGCCACCGCGATCGCCGCCCCAGCCGACACACCGTCAGCTCCCGTGTGCGACACGGCCCGCGGTTCACCCGTACGCCCCATCCATCACCCGTACGCCACGAAGAATCATATTTCACTCACAGTCAGCAGCGGTGTACGACAGGACCCTTGGGGCACCCGGGCTCTCGACGTATTCGCTGTGCACCAGTACCGTCACAAACCCCCCGCGCGGCGTCTATCCACTTGGCGCGCGATCCACATCATGGATGACCATAGGGATGCGTAAGCAAGAAGACCGCTGTGAGAGGAGGCGTCCATGGGATCGGTACGCAAGGCGAGCGCCTGGCTTGGCCTCGTTGACGACAACGATGACGAGCGTTACTACGACGACGACTACTCCGAAGGGACCGAGCAGCCCGGGGATGCCTGGGTCACCGACCCCAGGGTCAAGGTGGCCTCGGACGTCGCCGAGGAGAAGGGCCGCCGCATCGGCACGGTGACTCCGGACAGCTTCCGGGACGCGCGCGCCATCGGCGAGCTGTTCCGTGAGGGCGTTCCGGTCATCGTGAACCTCACGGCCATGGAGGCGTCGGACGCCAAGCGCGTCATCGACTTCGCGGCCGGTCTGACCTTCGGTCTGCGCGGCACCATCGAGCGTGTGGCCAACCGTGTCTTCGTGCTGACTCCCTCCAACACGGAGATCGTCAGCGGTGAGCCGGCCGCGCGCCGGGAGGACGGTTTCTTCAACCAGAGCTGAGGCAGGGCCGCTCACCGGCCCTGCCCCCGCTTCCGGGGTCAGGGGAAGGCATCGGTGAGCGCCTTGCCCGGCACGCGTGCCGGGGCTAGGCGGAGACGCGGGATTCGGCCACCTCCCGGGGGGCGGGCAGCTCCACCGGTCCGCCGACCTCCCCGCACTGCATGACCCGCGGCAGCCGCAGCGCCATCACGGCCCCGAGCAGCAGCAGTCCCGCGCTCACCAGCAACGTCACATGCAGGCCGTGCACGAAGGAGTCCCGAGCGGCCCGGCGCAGTGCCACTCCGACGGACCCGCCCAGACGCCCCGCCACGTCGTACGCCTCCCCCAGCGAATGCCCCGCCGCGGTCGACGCCGACGCCGGAACCCCCGGAACCGACGACAGCCCGGGCGCGTACGCCGCGTTCATCACGCTCCCCAGAAGCGCGATCCCGATGCCCGCTCCCAGCTGGTACGACGTCTCCCCGATCGCGGCCGCCCCACCGGCCTGCGCCGGCGGAGCCTCGCTCAGCATGGACTCGTAGGCCCCGAAGAGCGTCGTCTCCAGGCCGAAGCCGAGCAGCACGAACCCGAACACCAGCAGCCCCGGATTGTCCGTGCCGCCCATCGCGGTCAGCATCAGCACCGCGCCGGCCGTCAGACAGAACCCGAAGCAGACCATCAGCCGCGGCCCGAAGCGCCGCAGCATCCGCGCCCCGGCCAGCCCCGCCGCCATCGCGGCGAAGGTCAGCGGCAGCAGCCGTAGACCCGTCTGCAGCGGTGACAGCTCCAGTACCAGCTGGAGGTACTGCGCCGCGATCAGTTCGAGGCCCACCAGGGCGAGCATCGCCAGCACGATGCAGCCCACCGACGTGCTGAACGCCGGGCGCGCGAACATGCCCAGATCCACCAGGGGATGCGCCCGCCGCCGCTGCCGTCGTACGAAGAGAACCATCAGCACGGCGCCCACCGCCAGCGGTGCCAGCGTGAACACGCTCAGCGGCGGCTCCCCGCCACCGAGCCGCTTCACGCCGAGCACGACACCGAAGAGACCGGCCGCGGCCATCAGCGCGCCGACCACGTCCCAGGGTCCGTCGGCCGCGCCCTTCGACTCGGGCAGCAGCAGCCGCCCCACCGGCAGACTCACCAGCATCAGCGGGATGTTGACCAGGAAGACCGAACCCCACCAGAAGTGCTCCAGCAGGAAGCCGCCCAGCAGTGGTCCGACCGCCGCGCCGACCGCGGCGACCGCGCTCCACACGCCGATCGCCAGCGCCCGCTCGCGCCGGTCGGGAAAGACCTGCCGGAGGATCGACAGCGTGGCCGGCATGATCATCGCACCGCCGACGCCCAGCAGCGCCCGCGCGAGGATCAGGACCTGGGGGTCGTGGGCGAGGGCCGCGACGCCGGAGGCGACGCCGAAGAGGCCGTACCCGAGCAGCAGGATCCGTCTGCGGCCGACGCGGTCGCCCAGCGTCCCGAAGAGGATCAGCAGCGAGGCGCAGACCAGTGGATAGACGTCGACGATCCAGAGCAGCTCTATCGCGCCGGGCTTCAGGTCCTCGGTGACCGCGGGCACCGCCACGTGCAGCACCGTCGCGTCGACCGCGACCAGCAGCAGGCTCACACACAGGACGACGAGGACGACCCAGCGGTTGGCACCGGCCCCGGCCGCCCGACGGCGCAGCGCAGCGGCGGCCGTGGTCGTCCCGGACATGTACGTACCTCCCAGATGCTTCCTCGCGTTCGGCGGGCACATGGGGTGGGGACTCCCCATGATCTCGACCGGAGAGGAGCGGCTGTCTCCGGCCCGCGCAACGAAGGCGAGTGACACGTCAGCGTACGCGAGTTCGCGCCCCGGTCACGTGGCGGACCTCTCAGACTCCGTACGGAACTCGTGTGGCGTACACCACTCCCCCTCACCTGGGACCACGCTCCGCCCGGCGGCCCGGTTCCTCCGGGCGTCGATAATCGAGCCCGTGACCGATCTCGCGACGCGCGCCGCTCCAGAACGCGCCCCGGCCCTGCGCCGCGCGGCCCCCGCCCTGCTCGGGTACGCCGCCGTGCGCGCCCTGGGCCTGGTCGTGCTGGCCGTGTGGAGCGCCGCGCGCGGCAAGAGCGCGTACACCCTGCTGACGGCCCGCTGGGACTCGCTGTGGTACACGCGTGTCGCGGAGCGGGGATACGGCTACGAGGTGCGGCTGCCCGGCGGGGACGTGCACTCCGATCTCGCCTTCTTCCCGCTCCTGCCCTGGCTGGAGCGGCTGCTGCACGCGCTCACGCCCCTCGCCCACGCCGACGCGGGCTTCGTCGTCAGTCTGCTCGCCTCGCTCGCGGCGGCCTGGGGGATCTTCGCGGTGACGGAGCAGGTGTACGGCCGCAGAGCGGGCGTCTGCGCGGTACTGCTGTGGGCCGTGCTGCCCGTCGGGATCGTGCAGTCGATGGCGTACAGCGAGTCGCTGTTCACCGCGCTCGCCGCCTGGGCGCTGTACGCGGTGCTGACCGGCCGCTGGGCGGTGGCGGGCGCGCTGGCGGCGCTCGCCGGGCTGACCCGGCCGGTCGGGCTCGCGGTGGTGGCCGCCGTGTGGGCGGCCGGCATCGCCTCTTTCGTGCGGGACCGAGGCGCGGCGGACGCGCACGGCGCCCACGCGGGCGTGCGCGCCCCCTCAACGCCCACGGAGGGCCCCCTGGGGCGCGTTCCGGCGCCCGACGGCGCGCGGGGCATCTCGCGCGCCTCCAGCGCCGTAGAACGCGCCCTGGGCCTTCTCCTCGCCCCGCTGGGCGCCGCCGGCTACGTCCTGTGGGTCGGCCACCACACCGGCAGGGGGCCTCTCGGCTATCTCGACGTCCAGGCGGGCTGGCGCAACGGCTTCGACGGCGGCGCCGCCTTCGCCCGCTTCGTCGCCGAGAAGTTCACCTCGGTCCCGGGCGCCCTGGCCGGCGCCGGGATCGTCCTCGGCGTCGGACTGGTGATCCGGCTGTACGTCGTCTGTGTGCGCCGGCGCCAGCCGCTTCCCCTCCTGGTGTACGCGGGGGTGGTCACCGTCCTCGCGCTGTGCGCGTCGAGCTACTTCGGCTCGAAACCGCGTCTGCTGATGCCCGCGTTCCCGCTGCTGCTGCCGCCGGCGCTGGCGCTGGCCGGGCTGCGGACGTCCAGGTCGGCGCTGGTGGTGGGCGGTGCCGCGGTGCTGTCGGCCGTGTACGGGGCGTTCTGGCTGAACGGCTCCGGGCCACCATGACCGGCCCGCCGGACGCGTGAGCGCCGGGAGAAATCCGTCCCAGCATTCGGTGAACGAATTCAAAAGTCCAACAAAACTCATTCGACGAATGATCAAAGGAATTGAAGGGGCCGGCCGCCCGGCATTGCGGATTCCCTGGAAATTAAGCCGCCCTGAGAGCAATCCCACATCACATCGTCATCACAAAGACGTTGTATCGACGGAGAACTGACCTCACTCGCTGTAACGTCGATTGGGTGCGTACCGAACGAAACCTCACCCGTCTGGACCGGGTGTTCGCCAGACTCGACAGGGAGCCGGAACGACCGGCCCACATCGATGTGCCGAAGATGAGCCGGCACCGGGTGGCGCTGCTGGTCGGCACCCTGGCGTTCTATCTGGCGATCGTGTGGGCCGTGGTCACGACCTCCTGGCTGGTCCGCCTGGACTGGCAGGTCATGTTCTTCCGGCCGTACCAGCAGTGGGCGGGCATCCACTGGTTCGTCGACTACTACGTGGTCCTCGGCCAGCGCGGCCCGACCGCGGTGATGGTCGCCGCCTGGCTGGGCTGGCGCTCCTGGAGGCAGCACACGCTGCGCCCCCTGCTGACCCTGGGCGCCTCGCTGCTCCTGCTGAACATCACCGTGGGCGCCGCCAAGTACGGCATGGGCCGGCTCGGCCCGCACTACGCCACCACCATCGGCTCCAACGAGATGGGTCTGGGCGGGGACATATTCCCGAGCGGTCACACCGCCAACGCGGTGGTGACCTGGGGCATCCTGGCCTATCTCGCCTCCACCCCGAGGGCCCGCCGCTGGCTGTCCGCCCTCTCCGCGCTGACCGCGCTGGGCGTCGGCATGGCCACCGTCTACCTCGGTACGCACTGGCTGAGCGACGTCCTGCTCGGCTGGGCCGCCGGTCTGCTGGTCCTGCTCGCCCTGCCCTGGTGCGAGCCGCTGATCGCCCGCGCCGAGGTCGGGCTCTTCGACCTGCGCGACCGCTGGCGTGCCCGTGGCGGCGCCACCGCGCCCGCGCCCGCCCCCGCCGGGGCGACGCCGGTGCTGCTCAAGCCGCGCGTCGGCGCCCAGGACGAGGCGCGCGAGCCGGCCGCCCACCCGCCCAGGGCGGCGCCCGCCTATCTCGCCCCGGGCCCGCACCTGGCCCGCTCCGAGCGCACCCCGGTCACCCCGGTCGGCAGCCGTCGGCCGGCGCACGCGGACCGCGTCCCGCGCGCCGCCCCCACTCCGGCCCGCCCCATGACGGGCGGCTGACCGGCCACAGACGCCACCCGCACCACGGACGAACGGACAACACGGACGAGCGGGGTCCGGTACGCACAACCAAGCCCCGCACGGCGAAGGCCCCGGCACCCTCTCGGGAACCGGGGCCTTCGTCCTGCCTCAGCCCTTCCAGGCCCGCTGCACCCGGCCGTCCTTCACCTCGAAGTTCAGCCGGCCGCTCCGGTACTCCATGGTGATGATCGCCCCCGACGGCAGCGAACGCACGGTCGACCACCCCCGCTCGCGCGCACGCCGCTCGGCGCTCGCGGCATCGAGGCCGACGTACCCGTCCGGACTGTCCTGGGGCTCCCCTGAAGGAGTGGGAATCGGTGCCATGCCGCCACGCTAGGCGCTGCCCCGCGAGCAGGGAAGCCGGGTCCGTCCCAAAGGCCACGCGTCCCCCTCCGGTCACACTTCTGTCACAGGATCACGACACGCGTTTCGGCCTCGGTGCGTCACACGTTCGAGCGGTTCCCTACGCCTTGGGCAGGCAATCGGCCGTAATTCCTGCGTGTCGTGACGGCTTGTCGAATACCCCGTCGGAAAGTGCCGTGAGAAGTGGCGCCGGACGCCCCCGGATTCGAATCCCGCTCGATTCCGGGCCGAGGTCGCGGGGCCTGACACCGCATAGGAAATGCACGGATCCAGCACGGAACCCCCGCACACCCCCTGTCGGAACGTGTGACGGCGCGAGCACCATGACAGGAGCTCGCGGGCACGCGCGCGTGGGCTCGGGCGGACCCGGTACGCGACGAGCGAAGGGGCGAGCGAGCGATGGGGACCCAGACCGTGCAGGCGGCGGCGCGACCGGTACGAGGCAAGGAACGCGGCCGGTTGATCGTGGACTGGCTGACCACCACCGACCACAAGAAGATCGGTCACCTCTATCTCGTCACGTCGTTCGTCTTCTTCCTGATCGGCGGGGTGATGGCGCTGCTGATGCGGGCCGAGCTCGCCCGGCCGGGTCTGCAGATCATGGACAACGACCAGTTCAACCAGTTGTTCACCATGCACGGCACGATCATGCTGCTGCTGTTCGCGACCCCGATGTTCGCCGGCTTCGCCAACGAGCTGATGCCCCTGCAGATCGGCTCCCCCGATGTCGCCTTCCCACGGCTGAACATGCTGTCGTACTGGTTCTTCCTGTTCGGCGGTCTGACCGTGCTCGGCTCGCTGCTCACACCGGACGGTGCCGCCGCCTTCGGCTGGTTCGCCTACGCTCCGCTGAACGACTCGGTGCACTCCCCCGGGATCGGCCCCGACATGTGGATCATGGGGCTGGCGCTGGCCGGCTTCGGCACGATCCTCGGCGCGGTCAACTTCATCACCACCATCATCGGGATGCGCTGCCCCGGCATGACGATGTTCCGGATGCCGGTCTTCACCTGGAACACGCTGTTCACGTCGATCCTGATCCTGATGGCGTTCCCGGTGCTCGCCGCCGCGCTGCTGTGTCTGGAGGCGGACCGGAGGTTCGGTGCGCAGGTCTTCGCCTCGGCCAACGGCGGGGCGCTGCTGTGGCAGCACCTGTTCTGGTTCTTCGGCCATCCCGAGGTGTACATCATCGCGCTGCCGTTCTTCGGCATCATCACGGAGATCCTGCCGGTCTTCAGCCGCAAGCCGCTCTTCGGCTATCTGACGCTGATCGGCGCGACGATGGCGATCACCGGGCTGTCGGTGGTGGTGTGGGCGCACCACATGTTCGTCACCGGCGCGGTGCTGCTGCCGTTCTTCTCCTTCATGACCTTCCTCATCGCGGTGCCGACCGGTGTGAAGTTCTTCAACTGGATCGGCACCATGCTGAGGGGCTCGCTCTCCTTCGAGACGCCGATGCTGTGGGCCAACGGCTTCCTGGTGACCTTCCTGTTCGGCGGCCTGACCGGGGTGATCCTGGCGTCGCCGCCGCTGGACTTCCATGTCTCGGACACCTACTTCGTCGTCGCCCACTTCCACTACGTCGTCTTCGGCACGGTCGTCTTCGCGGTCTTCGGCGGCTTCTACTTCTGGTGGCCGAAGTTCACCGGCAGGATGCTCGACGAGCGGCTGGGGAAGATCCACTTCTGGACGCTGTTCGTCGGCTTCCACACCACGTTCCTGGTGCAGCACTGGCTGGGCGCCGAGGGCATGCCGCGCCGGTACGCCGACTACCTGGCCGCGGACGGCTTCACGGCCCTCAACACGGTCTCGTCGATCGGCGCGTTCCTGCTCGGCATGTCCACGCTGCCGTTCCTCTACAACGTCTGGAAGACGGCCAAGTACGGCGAGAAGGTCGAGGTCGACGACCCCTGGGGCTACGGCCGCTCCCTGGAGTGGGCCACCTCCTGTCCGCCTCCGCGGCACAACTTCAAGACCCTGCCCCGGATCCGCTCCGAGTCCCCGGCGTTCGATCTGCACCATCCCGAGTACGCGGCGACCCCGGACGAGCCGCTCGGAGCGGAGCGCGGGACAGCCGGACCCGGGCGCCCCTGATCCCCAGCGGCGCCCGGTCAGGGGGTGTACGGCAGTTGCGGCACGTCGAAGCAGTTGCCGTTCATGTCCCCCTGTGACACCCACCCCTTGCCGTCCTGCCAGCGGGCCACCGACAGACAGGTCCGGCGGGTCCTGGGCGGCTCGGCGAGGCGCTCGAAGGAGACGGGAAGCAGCAGCCCGCCGGCGGTGTAGTCCTCGCTCCGGTTCATGAAGGCGTCCACGCACGCGCGCGTGATGCCCGTGCCCGCGCAGGACCTGGCGGCGTCCGTGAACCACATCGCGGCCGCCCAGCCCTCCAGCTGCCACTGGGAGTGCGTCTTCAGGCCCTTGGTGGCGTCCCGGAACTCCCGTACGGCCGCGTCGCCCGTGTCCTCGTAGTTGCGGCTGGAGCCGGTCGCCCAGAGGGCGTTGCGGCACCGCGGTGAGTCCCTGTAGTCGGCCGGGACGGTGGAGGTCCAGTTCTGCACGTTCGTCACCTTGGCGATGACCTTCGCGCCGACCTCGTCCATCGCCTTGCACAGTTCGGCGTTGCCATGGGTGTCGATCGCGTCGAAGACGAGGTCGGCGCCCTGCTCCTTCAGGTCGGCGGCGGCGGCACGGAAGTTGGGCAGCGCGAAGTCGACCTGCTCGGTGACCACCTTGTAGCCCTCGGCCTCCAGGCCCCGCCGCACCAGCCGCGCGTAGGCGGCGGAGGCGGCCTGGTTGTACGAGACCACGGCGGCGGTGCGGGCGCCCTTCTCGCGCTTGAAGTACCGGTAGACCTCGGTGCCGCCGTACAGCTCGCCGTCCCAGCCCGGCGTGCCGTTCCGGGGCGCGAGGCTGCCGTAGATGCCGTAGAGGTGCGGCCAGGTGTCGTAGGCGGGACCGATGGGCTGGCCGCCGATGTCGGGCACGCGCGCGTGGGAGACGCGGGACGCGCCCGCGTACTCCAGCGCGGTCGTGGCGACCAGGGCTACGACCCGGTCCTCGTCGACCAGCTGGTGCACGCAGGTGTTGTCGCCGACACCGCTGCCGCCGTCGTCGCACTCGCGCACCTCGACGGGGTGGCCGTCGATGCCGCCGCGCGCGTTGAGGCGGTCGAAGTACGCCTTGGCACCGTCGCGCGGGCCGGTGAAGGTGGTGCCGCCGACCGGGCTGGTGGCGCTGGTGATGATGCCGACCGGGATCGGCGTGGCATCGCCGCGCGCGGTCGCGGGTGAGCGCGTGTCGTGCTCGAAGTCGCTCTCCGGCAGGCGGCTGCCGCAGGCCGTGCCCATCAGGAGCAGCAGCACCGCGGCAGCGGCGCCCTCAGCAGCCCGGTGCCGGCGTACCCGACGCATCGCCGCTCAGCTGGACCAGCGCGCACAGCGTGTTGACGGACACCTTCCAGGTGCCGCCCTGCTCGACGGAGGTCCCGGAGGCGTTCGGCAGGGCGGTGGCGCCGTTCAGGGTCAGCGCGTACGTCACGGTCGCCCGGGTCGGCGAGGTGAACTCGATCTTCTGGACCTGCGCCCGCACCTGCCCGCCGCGCTTGTCACCGCTGAAGGCCTTCAGCACGGGCTGCATCGTGTCGCCGTTCTCCAGCACCTTCTGTTTCTCGGCGAGGGAGGTCTTCGGATCGAAGAACTTCTGCCAGTTCGCGGTGACCTCCCGCTTGGCCGCGGCCGGGTCGGCGGGCGCGGTGGCGGGCGCGCCGGTCGCCGTCTTCTCCACGGACGGGGTGGGCGGGGCGCTGGAACCGCCGCCGCCGCTGTCGTCGCCGCAGGCCGCGAGGGCCGGGGCCAGGAAGAGAACAAGAGCGGCGAGCGCCGCCGTCCCCCGTCCCCCCTCCCGTGGGCCGCGCCCCCTTCGTGCCTTCCGCCGCCTGAGGTCGCTCCCGAGAACCATCTGGCTCACCACCGGGTGTCGGTCCGGGCAAGGTGCGCCCGGTGCTTTCAGGGTCAGCTTGCAAGAGGCATAGTGCAAGTCCATCGGCGGACTTGGAAGACAGCCAGACACACGACGTGTGTGAACGGACGAGGAGCCAAGGATGCGGACAGCGCGACTGCGGACCGTCCACCCGACCGTGTGGGCCGGCTGGGCCGCGCTCGCCGCGGGCGCGGTGCTGTGCGTCATCGGCTGGTACGGCGTCTCCGGCGAGCGCTACGCCGAGCGCCAGCTGCCGTATCTGGCCTCCTGCACCATCCCCGGCGCGGCGCTGATCATCGCCGGCGCGGTCCTGCTCGCCCATGGACGCGACGCGCTCGCCGCCGCGCGCGTGGAGGAGCTCCACGAACTCCTGGTCGCCGCCGAACCCGCCGGTGCCGAGGAGTCCGCGCAGGCGGCCGCCCTGCCCCTGGCGGTCAGCCGTGATCTGCTCATGGTGCCGGGCGGCACCCTGTGGCACCGCGCGGACTGTCCGCTGGTCTCCGGGAAGGTGGAGGCGGTCCCGGTGGACACCAAGCTACTGACCAGCGGCGAGCTGGGCCCCTGCCCCATCTGTGAGCCGTCCGGGGAAACCGGCTGATGTCCTCGCTGACGTACGACCTCACCCTCGCCGGTCTCTCGGTCGGCAGCGCCGCCGCGCTCACCGGGATCGGCCTGGTGGTGACGTATCGCGCCACCGGTGTGCTCAACTTCGCGCACGGGGCGATCGCGATGGTGTGCGCGTATGTGCTGCGCCAGTGCGTGGTGGAGTGGGGCTGGCCGCTGTGGCTGGGCGCCACGGTGACCCTCGTCGTCCTCGCTCCGGCGATCGGGGTGGTGCTGGAACGGTTCGTCTTCCGGCCCCTCGCCGTCCTCGGCAGCGATCCCGCGCAGACGCTCGTGGCCTCCATCGGGGTGTTCGTGCTGCTGGTGGGCGGGGCCGCGCTGCTGTGGGGCCAGGGGGCGCGCGACGACGCGCCGGAGCTGGTGTCGGAGGATCCGTGGGGCCAGCTGGCGGTCGTGCTGGTCCTGGCCGTCGGGGTCGGCGCGGTGATCCGCTGGACGCGCTTCGGGCGTGAGCTGCGGGCCGTGGTGGACGACCGGCAGCTCGCCGTGCTCGGCGGGATCGACGCGGACCGGGTGGCCGCGGCGGGCTGGGCGTTCGGGGCGTTCACGGCGGGGCTGACGGGCGCGCTGCTGGCGCCGTACGTCCGTCTGGACCCGTACGGCCTGCCGCTGCTCGTCATGGAGGTCGTGGCGGTGGCGGTGGCGGCGCGGATGCGGAGCCTGCCGGTGGCGGTGCTGGTCGCGCTGGGCATCGGCGTGGCGCAGAGCCAGCTGACGAGGCTTCACCCCACGGGCTGGGGCGAACCGCTGCTGCAGGCGGTCGGCGCGAACCTGTTCGTGGTGGCCCTGCTGGTCGCGGCCCTCGTACTCCCGCGCGTCGGCACCCGTGACGCCCTTCCGCGCACGGCCACCGCGCGCGTGCCCACGCCTGCCGGCGCGTGGATCGTCGCGGTCGTCCTGTTCCTGCTGCCGCTCGGCTTCGCGGGCTCGGACCTGCACACCTCGGTCCAGGTACCGGCGCTGGGGGTGGTCCTGCTCTCCCTGGTGGTGGTCACCGGCCGCGGCGGCCAGATCTCCCTCGGCCAGTCGGCGTACGCGGGCCTGGGCGCCCTGTTCACGGCCCTGCTGGCGGCGGGCCGCTTCCCGGGCCTGCCCCGGCTGCCCGAACTGGCCGCGCTGGCCGTGTCGGTGGCCCTGGTGGCCCCCCTGGGCCTGCTGACGGGCTGGCCGGCGATCACCCGCCGGGGCCTCGCACTCGCCCTGGCGACCTTCGCCGTGGGCGTCGGCGTGAGCCGCTTCGTCTTCGCCCAGCCGTACGCCACCTCGGGCCTGACCCTGGACCGCCCGTCCGGCTTCGACGGCGACCGCGCGTACTACCTCCTCGAACTGGTGCTCCTGTTCGCCGCGCTGCTGCTGACCCGCGTGCTGCGCGGAGGCCGCACGGGCCGCGCCCTGGCGGCCATGCGGGACCACGAGGCCGGGGCATCCGCGGCGGGCGTCCAGGTCCCGGCCCTCAAACTCCTGGCCTTCGTCGCGGGCGCCGCCCTGGCCGCCCTCGGCGGCGGAATGCTCGGCATGGGCGTACGGGCCTTCGACCCCACGGCCTACGACCCCGTACGGGGTCTGCTCTGGTTCGCGGCCGTCGTGGTCCTCGGCGCCGACAGCGCCCTGGGCGCGCCGGCCGCGGCGGCCCTCCTGGTCGGCCTGGACGCGGGCGCGCGCGGCGGGGTGGCGGCGGCCCTGATCGGCGTCCTGGCGGTCCTGGTGGGGCGCTTCCCCGGGGGCCCGTACGAGGCCCTGCGAACGGCGACGAGCCGGCTGCGCCCGAGGCGGGCGGCGAGGCTCACACCGCTCGGAGAGCGGGTACGGGAGCGGCTGCGGCCGACGGAACAGGGGCCCGCGCTGCCCTCGCACGCCGGCGACACAGCAGCCCCGCAGGAGCCACCCGCACCCGACCAGGCAGGTCGCACGGGAGGCGCCGCAGGTGTGGGGGGTGCCGGTGGGGTGAGGGATGTCGGTGGTGTGAGGGGTGCCGGTGGGAGGGACAAGCCCGCGCGCCCCCACCGGCCCGCACTGACCGCGCACCGTCTGCGGGCCCGCTACGGCACCTTCACCGCCCTGGACGGAGTCGACCTCACGGTCCTCCCGGGTCGTATCACGGCCATCGTCGGACCCAACGGTGCGGGCAAGAGCACCCTGTTCCACTGCCTGGCCGGCACCGTTCGTCCCACGGACGGCCGAGTACGCCTCGGTTCGAGGGACATCACCCGCCTGCCCGCCCACGCCCGCACCCGCCTCGGTATCGCCCGCACCTTCCAGCAGCCGGCGATCTTCCCCTCCCTGACCGTGGCCGAGAACGTCCGGGTGGGCGCCGAACAGGGCCGCGGGAAGGACCCCTCCGCGGTGGACCGGGCGCTCGCCCTGCTGGCCCTGCCCGGCCCCCTCCCCGCCGCGGCCCTCCCCACCGGCACCCTCCGCCGGGTGGAACTGGCCCGAGCCCTCGCCGGCGGCCCCCGCGTCCTGCTCCTCGACGAACCCGCGGCCGGACTGGACGGCGCCGAGGTCGACGCCTTGGCCCGGGTGCTGAAGGCCCTGGCGGCGGACGGCACCGCGCTCCTCGTCGTGGAGCACGACCTCGATCTGGTCGCCGACCTCGCGGACGTCGTGCACGTGATGGCGGCCGGCCGCATCGTCGCCTCCGGCCCACCGGCCCGCGTACTGGACGAGGTCGGCACATGAGCGGTGTCTCCCTGCGTCACGCCCGCGTCCGCTACGGCCCGTTGGAGGCCCTGCACGGCGTCACCCTCGCGGCCCCGGCCCGCGCCCTCACCGTCCTCCTCGGCCGCAACGGCTCCGGCCGTACGACCGCCCTGCGCGCCCTGGCCGGAACGGTGCCCCTGTCCGGCGGGGCGGTGGTCTGGGACGGCACGGACGTGACCCGGACGCCGGCGTACGAGCGAGCCCGCCGCGGCCTCTGCCTGGTTCCCGAACGGCAGGCCGTCTTCGGCTCGCTGACCGTCCACGAGAACCTCGAACTGGCCGCGAGGGACTACGCCTTCGCGCTCACCGCGTACCCCCAGCTGCGGCCTCTCCTCCCCCGCCGCGCGGGCACCCTCTCCGGCGGGGAGCAGCGGATGCTCGCCCTCTCCCGCGCCCTGCTGGCACACGCGCGCGTGGTGCTCGTCGACGAACCCGCCCAGGGCATGTCACCGGCGGTCGCGGCCCGCACGTACGAACTGCTGGGCGCTCTGGACGCCTGCGTGGTCGTGGCCGAACAGCGCCTGCCGCCCGGCCTGCGCGAGCGCCCCGACGTCCTGGTGTACGAACTCCGCCGCGGCGCCGTCGTGTTCGGCGGACAGGCGGGGGAACTGGCGCGGCGGGGGCCGGGCCCCTCCGGATGAGCGGCCGTGTCCCCGCGTCCGGCGGCCCCGGCGGGCCGGGAACGGCGGAAGGCCCCGTCCGGTCGGACGACCGGACGAGGCCCCGGGCCCGGATCAGGGGGGAGCGGCTCAGACGACGAGCTGCTGGCCGGGCACGATCAGGTCGGGATCACCGCCGATGACGGCCTTGTTGGCGGCGTAGAGCTTCTGCCAGGTGGTCCCGTGCCGGGCGGCGATCTTGCTCAGGGTGTCGCCCTCGCGGACCGTGTAGTCACCGCGCGAGGCACTGCGGGAGGAGTGCTCCGACGCCCGGACCGGCGCCTTGTGCGACGGCTTCCTCACCGGCTTCTTCGCCGGGGCCGCCTTGGTGGTCTTCACGGAGTCGGTGGTCACCGAACCGGAGGAGGCGGGTGCGCTGCCGTACGCTCCGGCCCGCGCCGAACAGACCGGCCAGGCGCCCCAGCCCTGGGCGTGCTGGACCTTGGTGGCGACGGCGATCTGCGCCTGCCTGGACGCCTTGTCGGCGGTCGGGGCGTAGGCCGAACCGCCGTACGCGCGCCAGGTGCCGGCGGAGAACTGGAGCCCGCCGTAGTAGCCGTTGCCGGTGTTGATGTGCCAGTTGCCGCCGCTCTCGCACTGGGCGATGCGGTCCCACACCCCACCGTCCGCCGCGGCGGCGTTGCCGGTGGCGGCCAGCAGTCCGAGGGGGGCGAGCAGTGCCGCCCCGGCGAGGACCGCCGCCGTACGGGTCTGGGTCTTACGAGCGTTGTCGCGGTTGGTATCGGCACACTCGGACATGAAGTTCCCTCTCCAACAACCCGGGGTCCCCCGGGCGGGGCGCGCTTTCCACGTGTCGACGCGGTCCTCGCGCTCCGCCCCGTCCGCTGGAGGTGGTGCTGTGGTGCTGGCTTTGGTGCGGCCGGCGGACGATCCCGAGCGGTGCTCGTTGCACACGGCCGAGGAATCTAAGGAGCCTGGCGAGGCGTCAGCAACCAACCGCCCGTCATTCCAGGCCAGTTCGCCGTTACCGCCGGTATTGACGATTTCCGGCCACCCACTTCATTCGCCGATTTCCTGATTTGTCGACCAGCGGTCTCGATGATCTGTGACTCACTTCACGCAACCAACTTCCTTGGGTTTCCGAGGAATTGACGGTGAGTGACCAATTCCGCACCTCTCGCAACCATCCGCGTCGGATGGATTGATTCCGTTCGCCCTGGAGCGTGACTCCCGCCACAGATCGCCCGTTGTCTTCTTCATGAGCCCGGGACCCACCCGGGCACCGCTTCCCGAGGGAGTCACCCGTGCCGCGCATGCTCGACGTCAGCGACGAGGTACGCGCCGAGATCGGCGACGAAGAAGCCGACCGGCTGCTCGCCGGAGAGAACGCCCCCGGCAGTTACGACTGCACGTCCTGCCGCACCCAGGGCGACTCCGAACAGGAGCGCACCAGCACCGTCCTGTTCGTCGGCGACGAGACCGCCGTCCTCGCCTTCGCCCACGCCACCTGCCTGCCCTCGCAGGTCGTCCAGGTCACCGAGGAGCAGCTCCGGGGAGCCGTGAAGTCCATCTCCGGCGACACCGTCGACCTGGACCCCGACAAGGTCGTACCCGAGCAGGCCGTGCTCGGGGTCACCAGTGGACTCGTCCTGATCGCCGGGGAGTTGCACCCGGCGCTGGTGGTCGAGCCGACCGGCCCGATCGTCCGCCCCGGCACGACGGGACTCGGCGACGACTTCCTGCCGCTGCTGATCGAGCAGGGCTTCATGCCGCTGACGCAGATCACCGAGGTGCCTCCGGTGCTGCACGGCTGGTCGGTGCTGCTCGCCGTGGGCCGGCTGCACGCGGTGCTGCAGCCGAGCAGCACCGGTGGTCAGCCGGTCGCCTGGTGGCAGGCGCACCAGCCGCTCCAGGTCACGGAGAGCTGGCGGGCCGCCGCCAACAAGCACCAGCAGGTCCTGATGTTCGCGGCTCCGGTGGGGTCGATCGGGCGGCAGCCGCGCGAGGACCTGCTGCGGGACGCGCTCGACAAGGCCGCCGCCAACGGCAAGTTGGTCGCCGCCGCCATGCCCCTCGCGGGGACGTGAGGAGCGCTCGGGTGCACCCGCATCCCGAGTGACCTGCGGTCGTTTGGACATACGTGCACACCTACGACGTTCCGCGCCGCCCGTCCCTCCAGTCGATTCCGTCCTCGCGGTCGGCTCCGGACTATCCGGGCGGCCCATCGGCCACGCCGATCTATGACGCGCTCTACGCGGAGTGGGTCAAGTCGTTCCGTACGCTGCCGGGCGACCGGAGCGGCGAGGAGGAGCTGGGGTTCACCGCCTTCGGGAACATCCCGCACAGCACGGGGACGTATCCGGTGCATCGGCCGGGGTCGTTCAGCAGCTCCTACGGTGCGTACAGCGCCGGGGCGCAGAGCGCCCGGCAGCAGTCGCAGTGGCAGCGGGTCGGGCAGATCGGGCCGCAGGGCACGGGCATGCACCATGTGCCGGCGGCGCTGCCGCCCGGCTCGCTGAGAAGGGTCTGAGCGGCGGCGACGGAGAGGAGGGCGGCCCCCGTGGGGGCCGCCCTCCTCTCCGTCGTCCTTCGGCTACTTCTTCTTGTTGCCGCGCTTCTCGCGCACCCGCACCGAGATATGGATCGGGGTGCCCTCGAAGCCGAACTCCTCGCGCAGTCGCCGCTCGATGAAGCGCCGGTAGCCCGCCTCGATGAAGCCGGAGGCGAAGAGCACGAAGCGCGGGGGCTTGGTGCCGGCCTGGGTGCCGAAGAGGATGCGCGGCTGCTTGCCGCCCCGGATGGGGTGCGGGTGGGCGGCGACCAGCTCGCCGAGGAAGGCGTTGAGCCGGCCGGTGGGGACACGCGTCTCCCAGCCCGCCAGGGCCGTCTCGATGGCCGGGACCAGCTTCTCCATGTGCCGCCCGGTGCGCGCCGAGACATTGACCCGGGGCGCCCACGCCACCTGGCCGAACTCGGTCTCGATCTCGCGCTCCAGGTAGTAGCGGCGCTCCTCGTCGAGGGTGTCCCACTTGTTGTAGGCGATGACCATCGCGCGCCCGGCCTCGACGGCCATCGTCACGATCCGCTGGTCCTGCACCGAGATGGAGTCGGAGGCGTCGATGAGGATGACCGCGACCTCGGCCTTCTCCACGGCGGCCGCGGTGCGCAGGGAGGCGTAGTAGTCGGCGCCCTGCTGGAGGTGGACCCGCTTGCGGATACCGGCCGTGTCGACGAACTTCCAGGTGACGCCGCCGAGTTCGATCAGCTCGTCGACCGGGTCACGGGTGGTGCCGGCCAGTTCGTTGACGACGACGCGCTCCTCGCCCGCCACCTTGTTGAGGAGGGAGGACTTGCCGACGTTCGGGCGCCCGATGAGCGCGATACGGCGCGGCCCGCCGACCCCGGCGCCGCCGAAGGTCTGCTCGGGCGCCTCCGGCAGTGCCTCCAGAACGGCGTCCAGCATGTCGCCGGTGCCACGGCCGTGCAGGGCGGAGACGGGGTGCGGCTCACCGAGACCGAGTGACCAGAGGTACGCGGCATCGGCCTCCCCGCTGGGCCCGTCCACCTTGTTGGCGGCCAGCACGACCGGCTTCCCGGCCTTGCGCAGCAGTCGTACGACCGCCTCGTCGGTGTCGGTGGCGCCCACCTTGGCGTCGACGACGAACACGACGGCGTCGGCCGCCTCGATCGCGTACTCGGCCTGGGCGGCCACGGAGGCGTCGATACCGAGGACGTCCTGCTCCCAGCCGCCGGTGTCGACGACCTTGAAGCGGCGGCCCGCCCACTCGGCCTCGTAGGTCACCCGGTCCCGGGTGACGCCGGGCTTGTCCTCGACGACGGCCTCACGGCGCCCGATGATGCGGTTGACGAGGGTCGACTTGCCGACGTTGGGCCGCCCGACCACCGCCAGGACCGGCAGCGGCCCGTGCCCGGCGGCCTCGATGGCGCCCTCGACGTCCTCGAGGTCGAAGCCCTCTTCCGCGGCGAGCTCCATGAACTCCGCGTACTCGGCGTCGCCAAGCGCCCCGTGGTCGTGCTCCTCGCCCGAGCCGTCGGAGTGGATGTGGTCGTTCATGAAGTCCGTACCTCGTAGTTCATCGTGGTGATCGGTGGACCAGCCGGTTCCTCCGGACTGATCCACTACTCAGTGTCGCCTAGCGGCCGGTCAGCCGCCTGGCGTTTTCCAGGTGCGCGGTGAGCTGCTTCTGGATGCGCTCGGTCGCCTCGTCGAGCGCCTTGCGCGTGCGCCGTCCGCTTCCGTCGCCCGCCTCGAAGGGGTCGCCGAAGACGACGTCGATACGGCTGCGCAGCGGAGGCAGCCCCTTCATCAACCGTCCCCGCCGCTCGGAACTTCCCAGCACCGCGACCGGGACGACCGGCGCCCCACTGCGGACGGCGAAGTACGCGAGGCCGGCCCGCAGCGCGGCGAAGTCGCCGTCACCACGGGTGCCCTCGGGAAATATGCCGAGGACCCCGCCGGCGGCCAGCACGTCCAAGGCCTGGGTGATCGCCGTGCGGTCGGCTCCGGAGCGGTCGACCTTGACCTGCCCGATGCCGAGCAGGAACGGGTCGAGCGGTCCGACGAACGCCTCTTTCTTGATCAGGAAGTGCGTGGGCCGGGGCGCCACGCCCATGACCATCGGCCCGTCGATGTTGTGCGAGTGGTTGACGGCGAGGATGGCGGCGCCGGTCGCCGGCATCTTCCAGGCGCCGAGGACCCGCGGCTTCCACAGCCCGTACATCAGGCCGACGCCGATACGCCGTCCGACCTCGGCGCCCTTCTCGGAGGGGACTGTCACTTCCCGGCCCGCTTCTCCTCGACGAGGGTGACCACGCACTCGATGACCTGCTGGAGCGTGAGCTCGGTGGTGTCCACCTCGACCGCGTCGTCCGCCTTGGCGAGCGGCGAGGTCTTCCGGGAGGAGTCGGCCGCGTCCCGCTTGATCAGGGCCTCACGGGTGGCGTCGACGTCGGCGCCCTTCAGCTCGCCGCTGCGGCGGGCCGCACGGGCCTCGGCGGAGGCGGTGAGGAAGATCTTCAGGTCGGCGTCGGGCAGCACGGTCGTACCGATGTCCCGCCCCTCGACCACGATCCCCTTCTCCGCGCCCGCCGCGACGGACCGCTGCAACTCGGTGATCCGCGCCCGCACCTCGGGCACCGCGCTGACCGCGCTGACCTTGGAGGTGACCTCCTGGGTGCGGATCGGTCCGGCCACGTCGGTCCCGTCGACGGTGATCGTCGGGTCGTTCGGGTCGGTACCGGAGACGATCTCGGCCTTTCCGGCCACGGCGGCGATCGCGGACGGGTCCTCGATGTCGATGCCGTTGTTCACCATCCACCAGGTGATCGCCCGGTACTGGGCACCGGTGTCCAGGTAGCTCAGACCGAGCTGCGCGGCGACGGCCTTCGACGTGCTCGACTTGCCGGTGCCGGAGGGACCGTCGATGGCGACGATCACGGGCTGGGCGGCGCCGTTTTCCACGGAGGGACACCTTCCTGGTGCGATGCGGTGGGTGCGGGGCGCGAAGATGCCCTGCACAAGGTTACTGGCTACGCCGGTCGGGCGAATCCAGCCCACCCGGCACTCCGCATTCAGCCCGTCTGGGGGGTGCCCCCTCCGGGGGAGTTTGAGGACGAGGCCGCAGGCCGACAAGCGGGGGCCTGGGGGCGGCAGCCCCCGGACGGCACGGCAGACCCCGGCACCACCTACTGCCGGATCGCCCACCCCCGCTCCCGCAGCGCAGCAGAAAGCACGGCCGCCGCCTGCGGCTCCACCATCAACTGCACCAGCCCCGCCTGCTGCCCCGTCGCATGCTCGATCCGCACGTCCTCGATGTTCACCCCGGCCCGCCCGGCATCGGCGAAGATCCGGGCCAGCTGCCCCGGCTGGTCGTCGATCAGCACCGCCACCACCTCGTACGCCCGTGGAGCCGACCCGTGCTTGCCCGGCACCCGCACCTGCCCGGCGTTCCCGCGCCGCAGCACGTCCTGGATCCCGGCGACGCCTTCCCCCCGCTTGGCCTCGTCCGAGGACTGGAGCGCCCGCAGCGCCCGCACGGTCTCCTCCAGGTCCCCGGCGACATCCGACAGCAGGTCGGCCACCGGTCCGGGGTTCGCGGACAGGATGTCGATCCACATCCGGGGGTCGGAGGCGGCGATCCGGGTCACGTCCCGGATGCCCTGCCCGCACAGCCGTACGGCCGACTCCTCCGCGTGCTCCAGCCGCGCGGCGACCATGCTGGAGACCAGGTGCGGCATGTGCGACACCAGCGCCACCGCACGGTCGTGGGCGTCCGCGTCCATCACCACCGGAACGGCCCGGCAGTGCGAGACCAGTTCGAGGGCGAGGTTCAGCACCTCGGTGTCGGTGTCCCGGGTCGGCGTCAGCACCCAGGGCCGCCCCTCGAAGAGGTCGGCGGTCGCGGCCAGCGGACCGGACTTCTCCCGGCCGGACATCGGGTGCGTGCCGATGTACGCGGCCAGGTCCAGGCCCAGCGCCTCCAGTTCGCGCCGTGGGCCGCCCTTCACGCTCGCCACGTCGATGTAGCCGCGGGCCAGCCCGCGCCGCATGGCGTCGGCCAGCACCCCCGCCACATGCGCGGGGGGCGCGGCGACGATCGCGAGGTCGACCGGGCCGCCGGGCGCCTCGTCCGTGCCGGCGCCGAGCGCCGCCGCCGTACGGGCCTGCTCGGGGTCGTGGTCGGTGAGGTGGACGACGACGCCCCGCCCCGCGAGGGAGAGCGCGGCGGACGTGCCGATGAGGCCGGTGCCGATGACGAGTGCGGTTCTCACTGGGCGATGTCCTTGCGCAGAGCGGCGGCGGCGCCGAGGTACACATGCGCTATCCCGGCACGCGGCCTGTCGGACTCGATGTGCGCGAGGATGCGGACGACCCGGGGCATGGCGCCCTCGATGTCCAGCTCCTGGGCGCAGATCAGCGGCACGTCGACGATGCCGAGCTTGCGTGCGGCGGCCGCCGGGAAGTCGCTGTGCAGGTCCGGTGTGGCCGTGAACCAGATACTGATGAGGTCGTCGGCGGTCAGTTCGTTCCGCTCCAGGACGGCGGTGAGCAGTGCCCCGACCTGCTCGTCCATGTGCCCGGCCTCGTCCCGCTCCAGCTGGACGGCTCCCCGGACCGCTCGTACCGCCACGGCTCGACTCCTTGCTGCTGTACATCCCGGCTCTGTGCCCGTCCAGCCTAGTCAGCCCGGCTCGCGGGGGCTCCCGCCGCCCGACCGCTGAGACGCCCCGGCGATCAACGACAATGTCACCCGAATGTCTCTATTCCGCTACTTGGTACGAGCGCAGCCCGTGCGCCTCTTTACGCCGGGCCCGCCGGTCCGCTCTCATGGCAGGAAACCCGCCTCGGGGGAGGCCCGTGATGAAGCGTCCTGGACCGCTGCTGACTCTGTTGGCGGGACTGCTGTTCGGCCTGTTCATGCTCACGCTCAACGCGACCACGGGGACGAAGACCGTGTCCTCCCCGTACAAGGAGAAGTCGCCGGCCGTCTCCGCGTCGCCGACGCCCTCCGCCGCGAGCTCCTCGGCCAGCCCATCGGCCAGCCCCTCGCCGTCCAGGCCGACGGCGGCCGACGGCGTCTACACGGGTCGTACCGACGACGACTCCTCGGCGGTCGCCGTCTCGCTGCGCGGCGGCAAGGCGATCGCGTACTTCTGCGACGGCCACAACATCGAGTCGTGGCTGCGGGGCGAGGTACGGGACGACGGCAGCCTGAGCCTGAGCGGGGCCCACGGCGCGAAGCTGACCGCCGCGCCGAAGGGCGGCAAGCAGCTGCGCGGCACCGCGGACCTCGGCGGCGGGCACTACACGTTCACCATCGACAGGGCGAAGAAGCCGTCCGGGATCTACCGGGCGAACAGCCAGGTGGCCGGCGCGAAGATCGTCGGCGGCTGGATCGTCCTGCCCGGCGGCAGGCAGGTCGGCATCGTCACCCGCGACGGAGCGCCGTCGGCCGCGCCCAGCATCGACCCGGAGACAGGTGTGACCACGGTCGACGGCCAACGGCTCACGGCACATCCCGTAACGCCCTGACCCCCATCCCCGCCCACGGACCTGACCTTCTCCGCCTGCCCAGGGAGCCGACATGAGCGTCGACCCGAACGCCGCGACCCAGAGTTTCCCGCCCCGGCCACCGGCCCACCGCGCGCCGGGCCCGGCCCGCTTTCTGGTCCCGGCCCTGGTCGCCGCCGCGGTGGCGGTCGGGCTCGGGGTGTACGGCCGGACCCACGACCCGGCGGGCACCGCCTTCAACCTCGCCGGTTTCAGCAGCACGGGCGCGGTGAAGTCCTGGCTGGCCTCGACCGCCTTCTTCTTCGCCCTGGTCCAGCTGGTCAGCGCCTTCATGGTCTACGGAAAGCTGCCGGGCCCGAGCTGGTCGGCGACGCTGCACCGCTGGTCGGGCCGTGTCGCCTTCCTGGTGGCCGTCCCGGTCGCCGTGCACTGCCTCTACGCGCTGGGCTACCAGACCTACTCGACACGCGTGATGTGGCACTCGGTCCTGGGTTGCTTCTTCTTCGGTGCCTTCAGTGCCAAGATGCTGCTGCTCCGCTCGGAGCGGCTCCCCGGCTGGCTGCTGCCGTTCGTCGGCGGGCTGGTCTTCTCGGTCCTCACCCTCCTCTGGCTGACCTCCGCCTTCTGGTTCTTCCGTACGTTCGGAGTGACGACATGACCCACCGCGAGACGCGGCGCACGGTTCTCCTCGCGACGGGCGCGGCCGCGCTCGCCGCGGGCTGCAGCAAGTACGGCGACAGCGGCAGCGGCTCGGGTTCGTCCTCGGCGCACGCCTCCGGCGGCCAGGAACTCGCGAAGACCACCGAGATCCCGGTCGGCGGCGGCAAGATCTTCAAGGATCAGAAGGTCGTGGTCACCCAGCCGAAGCAGGGCGAGTTCAAGGCCTTCTCGGCGATCTGCACCCACCTGGGCTGCACGGTGTCCGAGGTCTCCGGCGGCACCATCGACTGCCCCTGCCACGGCAGCAAGTACCGCATCGCCGACGGCTCGGTGGCCGGTGGCCCGGCCCCGAAGCCGCTGCCCGCGGAGCAGATCAAGGTCGAGGGGGACTCGATCCGCCTGGCGTGACGGGGCGAGCGCTCAGGCGTCCCAGAGCGCCCCGAGGGTCATCAGGTCGCCCCGGTACTCGATCCGGTCGGCCCACTCCGTGGGCCAGGCGTCGGCCCCGTGCCAGGCGCCGGCGAAGGCCCCGGTGAGACAGGCGATGGAGTCCGAGTCGCCGGAGGTGCACGCGGCCCGCCGGATGGCGGTCACGGGCTCGTCGGTGAAGAGCAGGAAGCACAACAGGCCGGTGGCGAAGGCCTCTTCGGCGATCCACCCGGCGCCGGTGGCCAGGCAGGGATCGGCCTCCGGGTCGGCCGTCCGCACGGCGGTCTCCAGTCGGTCCAGGATCGCCAGGCAGTCGTCCCAGCCCCGGGCGATGAAGCTCTCGGCGGTGGCGTCCTGGCCGCGGGTCCACAGGTCGCCGAGCCAGCGGTGGTTGTAGTGCGAGCGGTTCTCCTCGGCGTACGACCGTAGCAGGCCGAGGAGTGCGGCCGGCTCGGTGCCGTGCGCGAGCAGCCGTACGGCACGGGCGGTGAGGTCGGACGCGGCGAGCGCCGTGGGATGCCCGTGGGTGAGCCCGGACTGCAACTGGGCGGCCCCCGCCCGCTGTTCGTCGCTCAGCCCGGGCACGAGTCCGATGGGCGCGACCCGCATGTTGGCCCCGCACCCCTTGGACCCGACCTGACTGGCGTCCTGCCAGGGCCTGTTCTCGTCCTTGAGCAGATGGCAGGCCCGCAGACAGGTGTTCCCGGGGGCCCGGTTGTTCTCCGGCGACTGGTACCAGTCCACGAACTCCTCGCGCAGCGGCCGCTCCAGCCGCTTCGGCGCGAGCACCCCGCGGTCCATGGCCGAGCGCAGACCCCGGCCGAGCGCCAGCGTCATCTGGGTGTCGTCGGTGACGATCGCGGGCGTGGGCAGCCTCATCTGCCGCCACGGCCCGCACTTGGCGAGGATCGAGGAGACGTCGTTGAACTCGGTCGGGAAACCGAGCGCGTCGCCGAGGGCGAGCCCGACGAGCGCGCCGGTCGCGGCCCGTTTGGCGACGGTCGTGGTGGTGGTCATGCGGGGCGTCCTTCCGGGGGTGGTCTCAGGAGCGGCGGCGAGAGGCTTGTGGCCGGTCCCGCGCGATACAGGGCGGCGGGTTTGCCGCGCCCGCCGGTCAACCGGGCCGCCCCCGGCACGGGTTCGACGAACCCGGGCGTGGCGAGCACCTTGCGGCGGAAGTTGGGCCGGTCCAGGTCGGTCCCCCAGACCGCCTCGTACACGTGCCGCAGCTCGCCCAGGGTGAACTCGGGCGGGCAGAACGCGGTGGCGAGGCAGGTGTACTCGAGCTTGGCGCCGACGCGTTCATGGGCGTCGGCGATGATCCGGTCGTGGTCGAAGGCGAGCGGTCGCGCCGAGTCGTACGGCAGCCACTCGGCCCGTGCCGCGTCACTGCCGGCGTGCGGTTCGGGGGCATCGGGCAGCAGGGCGGTGAAGGCCACGGACACGACCCGCATACGGGGATCGCGGCCGGGCTCGCTGTAGGTCCGCAACTGCTCCAGATGCAGCCCGGTCACGTCCGACAGCCCGGTCTCCTCGGCGAGTTCACGCCGTGCCGCGGTCTCGGCGGACTCGTCCGGCTCCACGAACCCGCCCGGCAGCGCCCAGTGCCCGGCGTACGGCTCCTGCCCCCGCTCCACGAGCAGTACCCGCAGCACGCCCTCGCGCACGGTGAGGACGGCGAGGTCGACGGTGACGGCGAAGGGCTCGTAGGCGTACTTGTCGTAGGCGTACCCGGCGTACTTCGTGTACCTGCCGTCGTCCGACGTGTCGCGGGCCAAGCCACCCACCCCCCTTTATAGTCACTACGACTATAAATACGCGGGGCGTGCTTCCACAACCCTTCCGGGGGTAACCGGCACCCCATGGGCGAGATCCTCGTGGGCACGTGTTCCTGGACCGACCGCGCGCTGGTCGACAGCGGCTGGTATCCGCCGGGCCGGCGCGACCCGGAGGGGCGGCTGCGCCACTACGCCGAACGCTTCCCGGTCGTCGAGGCCGACAGCACGTACTACGCGCTGCCCAACCCGCGCATCACCCGGCAGTGGGCCGAACGCACGCCTGACGGCTTCGTCTTCGACGTGAAGGCCTTCTCGCTGCTGACCGGGCACCCCACCCGCCCGTCCACGATGCCGAAGGGCCTGCCCGCCGACCCCCGCAGCCCCAAGGTGCTGGACGAGGTCTGGGCGCGTTTCACCGAGGGGATCGAACCCCTCCTGGCGGCCGGCCGGCTCGGCACGGTGCTCTTCCAGTTACCCCCGTGGCTGCGCCCCGGAAGGAGGGCCGGGCAGTTCCTCCACGACTGCGCCGAACGGACCGCGGGCTGGCCCGTGGCCGTGGAGTTCCGCCACCCCGGCTGGTGGCGGGACGAATGGGCGGAGGCGACCCGGGCCCTGCTGAGCCGTCATGGCATGACCGCCGTGGCCGTGGACATGAACCAGTCCCTCCCCCGCTCCATCCCGCCCGTCACGCCGGTCACCTCGCCGCAGCTGTCCGTGGTCCGCTTTCACGGCCGGAGCCCTGCATGGGGCACCGGGACGAAGGAGGACCGATTCCGCCACGACTACACCGAGCCCGAACTCCTGGGCTGGCTCCCCCGGTTGCGCGACCTGGCCGCCCGAGTCGACCAGCTGCACGTCCTGTTCAACAACTGCTGCGGCACCGCCGCGGTGCGCGCCGCGGAGAGCATGGCGCGCCGCACCGCCCGGGACGCACCCGGTACTCCTACAGGTCGACTTCCTTCATCAGCATCCCGACCTCCGTGTTGGACAGCCGCCGCAGCCACCCCGACTTCTGGTCGCCCAGGGTGATCGGCCCGAAGGCGACCCTCACCAGCTTGTCGACCGGGAAGCCGGCCTCCGCCAGCATGCGGCGCACGATGTGCTTGCGCCCCTCGTGCAGGGTCACCTCGACCAGGTAGTTCTTGCCGGTCTGCTCGACGACCCGGAAGTGGTCCGCCTTCGCGTACCCGTCCTCCAGCTGGATGCCGTCCTTGAGCTGCTTGCCCAGGTCGCGCGGGATCGGGCCCACGATGTGCGCGAGGTAGACCTTCTTCACGCCGTACCTGGGGTGGGTCAGCCGGTGCGCCAGCTCGCCGTGGTTGGTGAGCAGGATGACGCCCTCGGTCTCGGTGTCCAGCCGCCCGACGTGGAAGAGCCGCGTCTCACGGTTGGTGACGTAGTCGCCGAGGCACTGCCGGCCCTCGTTGTCCTCCATCGTCGAGACGACACCGGCCGGCTTGTTCAACGAGAAGAACTGGTACGACTGCGTCGCGACCGTCAGGCCGTCGACCTTGACCTCGTCCTTCTCCGGGTCGACCCGCTTGCCCTGCTCCAGGACGATCTCGCCGTTCACCTCGACGCGCGCCTGCTCGATCAGCTCCTCGCAGGCACGCCGGGAGCCGTAGCCCGCGCGCGCGAGCACCTTCTGCAGCCGCTCGCCCTCCTGCTCGGCGCCCGGGAAGGTCTTGGGGAGCTTCACGTCCTTCTTGCCCGCGTACCGCTCCCGGTTGCGCTCCTCGGCACGCGCCTCGTACTCGCGGGAGGTCGCGGGCACCGAACGGCCTCGCCCCGTGCCCTGGCCCTGCTTGGGGCCGCCCTTGGCGCCACCGCGCGCCGAGGCGCCGCGCCCCGACTTCGGGCCGTCCTGGGTGCCGCCGGGGCCCACGTCGTAGCGGCGCTCCTCGGGGCGGGGCTTCTTCGGCCGGCCGCCCTGCTTGTCGTCGCGGTTGTTGCCGGCGCCGCGGGAGTTCCCGCGTCCACCGCTGCTCCCGCCGCGGCCGCCGCTGTTGCCACCACGGCTCCCGCCGTTGTTTCCGCTGCTGTTCCTGCCGCTGCTGCTTCGCATCAAAGTTCCGTCTTGTCGTCTGCTTCGTCGGAATCCGGAGCGTCCGGATCGAACGACGGCACCCCTTCCTGGGTCTCGGCCTCGATCGCCTCCGCCTCCGGGAGGAAGGGCGCGAGCTCCGGGAGCTCGTCCAGACCGCGCAGGCCCATCCGCTCCAGGAAGTAGTTCGTCGTCCTGTACAGGATCGCACCTGTTTCGGGTTCCGTGCCCGCCTCCTCGACCAGACCCCGCTGCAGCAGGGTCCGCATGACCCCGTCACAGTTGACTCCTCGTACGGCCGAGACGCGGCTGCGGCTCACCGGCTGGCGGTAGGCGACGACGGCGAGGGTCTCCAGGGCCGCCTGGGTGAGCCGGGCCGTCTGGCCGTCCAGCACGAGCCGCTCCACGGCCGGCGCGTACTCGGCCCGGCTGTAGAACCGCCAGCCACCCGCGACGAACCGCAGCTCGAAGCCGCGGCGCTGCACCGCGTACTCGTCGGCCAGCGCCCGCAGCGCGTCGCCGATCTGCCGCTTGGGCCGCTCCAGGATCTTCGCCAGGTGCTCCTCGGTCGCGGGCTCGTCCACGACCATGAGGACCGCCTCCAGGGCGGGCTTGAGGTCGAGGTCGGCGACGCCACGGAGGCCCGCCGGGAGCTGAGTCGTCTCCTCGCTCACGCCTTCTCCTTCCTGCCTTCGTCCTTGGGCACCTCGGGTGGCCGGTCGAACTCGTCGGTCACGGTCGGCGTGCGCTCCCCCTCGCCGCCGGTCCACCGCACGATCAGCTCCCCGAGGGCGGCCTCCTGGTCCAGCGCCACGGCCTTCTCCCGGTACAGCTCCAGCAGCGCCAGGAACCGGGCCACCACGGTCAGCGTGTCCTCGGTGTCCTCGACCAGGGCGCGGAAGCTGGCCTCCCCCAGCTCCCGCAGCCGCGCGACCACGATCTGGGCCTGCTCCTGCACGCTGACCAGCGGCGCGTGGATGTGGTCGATGTACACCTGGGGCTTCGGCCTGGGCTGCATCGCCTTGACCGCGAGCCTGGCGAACCCCTCCGGCCCGATGCTGATGACCACCTCGGGCAGCAGCTCGGCGTGGTGCGGTTCGAGTCCGACGGTACGGGGGTAGCGCCGGGCCTCCTCGTCCAGCCGCGCGTTGAAGATGTCGGCGATCTGTTTGTACGCCCGGTACTGGAGCAGCCGGGCGAACAGCAGGTCCCGGGCCTCCAGGAGGGCGAGGTCGCCCTCGTCCTCGACCTCGGCGGAGGGCAGCAGCCGGGCGGCCTTGAGGTCGAGCAGGGTGGCGGCCACGACCAGGAACTCGGTCGTCTCGTCCAGGTCCCAGTCCGGCCCCATGGCGCGGATGTGGGCCATGAACTCGTCGGTCACCTTGGACAGGGCGACCTCGGTGACATCGAGCTTGTGCTTGGAGATCAGCTGGAGCAGCAGATCGAAGGGGCCCTCGAAGTTGGACAGGCGCACCTTGAACACACCGTCACCCGAGTCGGCCGGTTCACCGGGTCCGGCCAGTTCGCCGGGTCCGGCCAGTTCGCCGGGTCCGGCCAGTTCGCCAGGTCCGGCCAGTTCGCCAGGTCCGGCCAGTTCGCCAGGTCCGGCAGAAGCGTCGGGTCCGGCAGAAGCGTCGGGTTCGCTGGGTCCGGCAGTTTCGCCGGGGCCGGCAGGATCGCCGGCCTCTGCCGGATCGCCGGCCTCGGTAGGAAGCGCCTCCTCGACAGAGACCGCCGTCTCGACCGGCACCGCCGTCTCGACGAGGGGCTGCTCGACACTCGCCGGGGGCTCCGCCTCGGCCAGGGGCTGCTCGACCGGTGCCGGGGGCTCCGGCTCCACCTGGGGAGCGGCCGCGCCACGCCCCAGCGCACGTCGGCGGCCGGCGGAGCCGCCGGTGCCGGGGACGGGAACGTCGTTCGAGGTCATAGCCCCCGCAGGCTACCGCCTACCGCCCCCGCAGCCGGCGTACGAGAATGCTCGCGTCCCCGCGGGACTCCAGGTCGGCCAGGACCACGGCGACCGCCTCCCGGACGATCCGCCCGCGGTCGACCGCGAGGCCGTGCTCGCCCCGCAGCACCAGACGCGCGTGCTCCAGGTCCATCAGCTCCTCGGCGGACACGTACACGGTGATCTTCTCGTCGTGCCGCTCGCGTCCGCTCGGACGGCGTGAGGCCGAGGAGCGACCGCGCTTGCGCGGCTGGGCGCCCGCGGCGGGGGCAGAACCTTCCTGCGCCGCCTGACCTCGTCCGGAGCGCTCCGCGCCCCGGCTGCGGGACTGCCCGGCGTCGATCGGCTCGGGCTCCGCCGCCACATGCTCCGCGCCCTCGCCGTCGCCGCCCTGCGCGGGCACCGACTGCGGCGCGTCCTCGGACGCTCCGGCCGGGTCGCTCTCCCCCGCGGGCGCGGGCACACGGGCTTCGCCGTTGGCCCCCCGCCGCGGAGTGGACGGCTGGAGCGCCATTCCCCCTGTCGTACGGAAGAGTTCGTCGGCCCCCGGCAGACTCACTCGGCGTGACACCGGGCGAGCACCTCCCTGGCGAGCTGGCGGTACGCGGCGGCGCCGACGGAGTTGGAGGCGTACGTGGTGATCGGCTCACCGGCGACCGTGGTCTCCGGGAAGCGGACCGTGCGGCCGATGACCGTGTGGTAGACGTGGTCGTCGAACGCCTCGACCACCCGGGCCAGCACCTCGCGGCTGTGGACCGTGCGCGAGTCGTACATCGTGGCGAGGATCCCGTCGAGCTCCAGCTCGGGGTTGAGCCGCTCCTGGACCTTCTCGATGGTCTCCGTCAGCAGCGCGACACCACGCAGCGCGAAGAACTCGCACTCCAGAGGCACTATCACCTTGTGCGCGGCCGTCAGCGCGTTCACCGTGAGCAGACCCAGCGAGGGCTGACAGTCGATCACGATGTAGTCGTAGTCGGCCATGAGCGGCTTCAGGGCCCGCTGCAGCGTCGACTCGCGCGCGACCTCGGAGACCAGCTGGACCTCGGCGGCGGACAGGTCGATGTTGCTGGGCAGCAGGTCCATGTTCGGGACCGCGGTCTTCAGGAGCACCTCGTCGGCCGCCATGCCCCGCTCCATGAGCAGGTTGTAGACGGTGAGGTCGAGCTCCATCGGGTTGACGCCGAGACCCACCGACAGCGCGCCCTGCGGGTCGAAGTCCACGAGCAGCACACGCCGGCCGTACTCCGCGAGCGCGGCACCCAGGTTGATGGTCGACGTGGTCTTGCCGACGCCGCCCTTCTGGTTGCACATCGCGATGATCGTCGCGGGACCGTGGCTGGTCAGTGGACCCGGGATCGGGAAGTACGGCAGCGGGCGCCCGGTCGGACCGACGCGCTCACGGCGCTGCCGGGCGGCGTCGGGCGCGAGCGTGGCCGCGTACTCGGGGTCCGGCTCGTACTCCGCGTCGGGGTCGTAGAAGTGCCCCTCGGGCAGTTCGTCGTAGTCGGCGAAGTGGTTGTGGGGCGCGCCACTTCCGTCGCCGGCCATGGCGTTCACGTGATGGCCATCCATGCTCTGGTGTGCAGTCCGGATCAGCTGCGGACCCGGGCTCTGATGGGCTGCGAAGGTGCGCACAGCGACGGAGCCGACAGCCTCGAACCCCGCGGGGTCCTGGCCCCGTACCGGCGTTCCTGGTTGACCACCCCCGGGAGAAAATGTCGACTCATTCACAAGTCGTCTTACCTCCTTGGTGACCAGGAAACTTCTAGACAGGTCAGCGTGGCACCATGCCGACGGTTGGCGACTCTATGGCGTGTCGGGCGTCCGCAGCAACACAATCCGCCGGACCCGGCAGGATGTGTCGGCAATGAAACATCCCTCTGTCAAGGGCGTACGGCCGTCGCACGGCAGGTTTCGCCGGTGTACGAATCGGTTCAAGGGTTACGTTCGACGCGAGTTGACCTAGAGCCGCAAAGTGACCATACACACACTCGGCCGGACCTTGTGGGACAAGGTCCGGCCGCGCGCACGGTGTTGACGACCTGTGTTGACGTATCGACCTTTACCAAAAGGAGACTTAACGTCGTGGGTCAGCCGAGCAGTGTGTCGAGCTCCACGTGCTCCAGTCCGTGCGCCTCCGCGACCTCGCGGTAAACGACCTTGCCGTCATGGGTGTTGAGACCCTTGGCGAGCGCGGGGTCGCGGCGCAGCGCCTCCACCCAGCCGTGGTCGGCGAGTTCGACGATGTAGGGCAGCGTGGCGTTGGTGAGCGCGTAGGTCGAGGTGTTGGGCACCGCGCCGGGCATGTTGGCGACGCAGTAGAAGACCGAGTCGTGGATCCGGAAGGTCGGCTCGGCGTGGGTGGTCGGACGTGAGTCCTCGAAGCAGCCGCCCTGGTCGATCGCGATGTCGACAAGAACACTTCCCGGCTTCATCCGGGCGACCAGCTCGTTGGTGACCAGCTTCGGGGCCTTGGCGCCCGGGATGAGCACCGCGCCGATGACGAGGTCGGCGTCCAGGACGGCCTTCTCCAGCTCGAAGGAGTTGGACATGATCGCCCGGACCTTGGTGCCGAAGACCTTGTCGGCCTCGCGCAGCTTGTTGATGTCGCGGTCCAGCAGCGTGACGTGGAAGCCCATGCCGACGGCGATCTGGGTGGCGTTCCAGCCGGAGACACCGCCGCCGATGACGACGGCACGCGCGGGCTGGGTGCCGGGGACACCGCCGGGGAGCACACCGCGGCCGCCGACCGATCGCATCAGGTGGTAGGCGCCGACCTGCGGGGCGAGCCGGCCCGCGACCTCGGACATCGGGGCGAGCAGCGGAAGCGCGCGGGAGGGCAGCTCGACGGTCTCGTAGGCGATCGCGGTGGTGCCGGACTCGATGAGCGCGTCGGTGCACTCCTTGGAGGCGGCCAGGTGCAGGTACGTGAAGAGCGTCTGGTCCTTGCGAAGGCGGTGGTACTCCTCCGCGATGGGCTCCTTGACCTTGAGCAGCAGGTCGGCGGTGGCCCACACCTCGTCGGCGCCGGCGAGGATCTTCGCGCCCGCGGCGACGTACTCCTCGTCCGGGATCGAGGAGCCGAGGCCGGCGCCCTGCTCGATGACGACCTGGTGGCCGTGGCGCACCAGCTCGTGCACACCGGCAGGGGTGATGGCCACCCGGAACTCGTTGTTCTTGACCTCGCGGGGGATGCCGACCTTCACGTGGATCACGGTCCTTGGCTCAGTGGATGTGGGGCAATACAACACGTACCCAGGCATGACGGAACACACCGGGAGACACCGCAGGAGAAGGTGCGGCAGAGCCAGTCTAATGAAGGTGTTCCCGCTGTCTAGCCTTTCATTGCATCAATCTTCAGCGGATGTACTACGGATTTCGTAGGCGTCAGCGCCTTGTTTCGGAACTTCGATCTCGTCGGCCCCCTCGGCGTCCTGGGATTCCTCCCCCAGCAGCCGCTGGGCGGTGGCCCGGTGCAGCTGGGCGGCGGCCGGATCGCCGAGGTGCTCCATGGTGTCGGCGAGCCGCAGCTGGAGCGCAGCCTGCAGCCGTACGTCCTCGGCGCGGCGCGCGAGATCCAGCGCCTCGTGGCAGGTGCGCAGGGACTCCTCGGGCCGTCCGGCGTACTCCTGGACCCGCGCGAGCTCGCTCAACGCCCTTGCGTGGGCGGCCACATCACCGTCCTTGCGGTACCCGGCGACCGCGGCCCGCCAGTTCCGCAGGGCCTCGCCGTAGCGGCCCGCGTAGGTGTGCGCGGCGGCGATACGGCCGTACAGCCGGGCGGCGTCCGTCCGCTCGTCCCGGGCCTGCCGCTGGGCCAGGGCGCGGCCGAACCAGTCGGCGGCCCGGTCGTAGTCCCCGAGCTCCAGGTGCGCACCGCCTACGGATTCCATCGCGCGACCGGTCGCGTACGGGTCATTCGCCTCGCGTCCGGCGTCCAGTGCCGCCCGGTAGCGCACCAGCGCGTCCGCCGTACGCCCGGTCCGGGCATCGAGATCGCCCAGGTTCAGCAGCGCCGCCGCCTTCTCCCTGGGCAGTCTCCGGCGCTCGGCGACGTCCAGGACCAGACCGTGGAGGCCGTACAGATCGGGCGCGGCGGCCTGCGTCCCGAAGTGCGCGACCATCGCCCTGACCAGCTGGGACATCAGCCGGCGGGCGAGCGTGTCCAGCTCGCCGTCGGCCACCGCGGCCCGGGCGGCGGCCAGCAGGGCGGGCCGGCGGACGCGCAGCCAGTCCTCGGCGGCCCGGGGGCTCGGGAAGCGCAACGAGCGGGGCATGCCCTGGAGCTTCTCGCGGGCCTCGGGGTCGTCGGTCTCGGTGATCGCGCGGGAGGACTGCAGCAGCCGTACGGTCCGCTCCAGCATCCTGGCCCGGGCCAGCTGCAGCTCCCCGGGCCGGTCCTGGGACTCGGCGAGGGCCTTGAGCAGGGGGTGCAGACAGGCCGGGACCTCGTACTGCGGGAGCGGGGAGTCCACGGCGCGCAGGAAGCCGAGGGCGACGAAGTCGTCCAGGGTGGTGCGGGCGCCGTTCACCGAGCAGCCGGCGAGCGCGGAGGCGGTGTGCGGGTCGACGAGGCCCGCCGGGGCGAGGGAGAGCAGTCGCAGTATCCGCGCGGCGGTCGAGGGCAGCGAGCCGTAGGCGAGCCTGAAGACACGGCTGAGCGGGGTGCCCTCGTCCTCGGTGTGCAGATGCTTGGCGAGGTCGGCGACGGCGGCCTGGGGCCGGGCGGCGAGCCAGCCGCCCGCGAGCTCCAGCGCGGCCGGCTGCCCCTGGCACTCCTCGACCAGGCCCTCGGCGGCCCGCGGGTCCACGGTGATGCGGACCGAGCCGGTGTACCGGGTGAGCAGCTCCAGGGCGGACTTGGTGTCGAGGCCGCCCAGGGTGCAGGGGCGGACGTCGGAGATGCCGGTGAGCGGACCGCCGGAGACGGCGACGACCAGGGAGTCGGGTGTGTCCGGGAGCAGGGCGTCGACCTGCTCGGCGTCGGCCGCGTCATCGAGCAGGATCAGCGTCCGGCGGTCGGCGAGGGCCTCCCGGAGCGCCGCGCCGAGGTCGTCGGCGTCCGCTCCGGCGGGGGTCGGCCGCTCCAGGGCGGCGAGCAGCTCACGGGCGGCGCGCTCGACCGGGACGGGGGTGCCGTCGGGCTCGCTGAGCCGGGCGCGCAGCACCCCGTCGTCGTAACGGTCCGCGACCTGTCGGACGAGCTCCTCGGCGAGCGTGGTCCGTCCCGAGCCGGGGCGGCCGGCGATGAGCAGCACGCGCGCGCGTGGGGGTTTCTTCCCGGACAGGGTGTCCAGACCGGCGCGCTCGATGTCGGCACGCAGGTCCTTCAACTCCCTTGTACGGCCCAGGAACTGACTTTCCGACAGCCGTGCGCCGCCTGCCGTGTCCACCGCCTGATCCGTCACGGGCCACACTCCCGTCCCACCGCACGCGCAAGCCCGCCGGGACTCCGGTCCGGGCATGGGTCAGAGCCTAGTTCACGCTCTGCAACGTTCCTGGTGGAGCGCGGCGGACAGGTCCCTCGATCGGATCAGCCGATGGTCACACCGGCGCGCCGGGAAGTGTTCAGGACTCGAACGGACGCGCGGGCCACGGGGCCTCGGCCGGACGCAGCGCGTCGAGCCCGTCGCCGTGCTGGGCGGCGAGGAGCGCGAGGACGCCCACGACAAGGCAGTTGTTGTGCAGTTCACCCGCGAGGACACCCCGGGCCAGCTCGTCGAGCGGCACACGGTCGTACTCCAGGTCGATCTCCTCGTGCTCGACCTCGAAGCGCTCGCCCTCCGCCTCGGACAGATCCCGGGCGAGGAAGATCCGCACGGCCTCGTCGCAGCCGCCCGGCGTCGTGTAGACGTCGGCCAGCACCCGCCAGTCCTCCGCCTTGGCGTGCGCCTCCTCGTAGAGCTCGCGCTGGGCCGCGTGCAGCGGGTTCTCGCCGGGCACGTCGAGCAGGCCGGCCGGGATCTCCCAGAGCTTCTGGCGCACGGGATGGCGGTACTGGCGGATCACCAGGACGCGTCCCTCGTCGTCCAGGGCGAGGACGCCGACCGAGCCCGGGTGGACCTGGTAGTCGCGGTGGACGACCGTGCCGTCGGGCATGACCACGTCGTCCGTGCGGACGGAGGTCTTGTTGCCCACGAAGGGGGTCTCCGTCGCCCGGATCTCCCACTCCTCGGGAGCGTCCTTGATCGTCATGCCCTGTCCTCCGCGCTCTTGGAACAGATGAAGCCGGTAAAACAAATGAAGCCGGGGTGCCCGCCTTTGAATGCGGGCACCCCGGCCACCGTACAACTCTCGTGTTACTCGGAACTCTTCCGCTCGACCGCGGCCTTCACCAGGCCCGCGAAGAGCGGGTGCGGGCGCGTCGGGCGCGAGCGCAGCTCGGGGTGCGCCTGGGTGGCGACCAGGTAAGGGTGCACCTCGCGCGGGTACTCCACGTACTCGACGAGCTTGCCGTCCGGAGAAGTGCCGGAGAACAGGATGCCCGCCTTCTTCTCGAGCTCGGCGCGGTAGGCGTTGTTGACCTCGTAGCGGTGCCGGTGCCGCTCCTCGACGTACTCCTTGCCGTCGTAGACCTCCCGGACGATGGAGCCCTCGGCCAGCTTGGCCGGGTACATGCCCAGGCGCATCGTGCCGCCCATGTCGCCCTCGCCGGCGACGATGTCCAGCTGCTCGGCCATGGTGGAGATGACCGGGTGGCCGGTGGCGGAGTCGAACTCGGTGGAGTTGGCGTCGGGGATGTCGGCAAGGTTGCGCGCGGCCTCGATCACGATGCACTGCAGGCCCAGACAGAGCCCGAGCAGCGGGATCCGGTTCTCGCGGGCGTACCTGATCGCGCCGACCTTGCCGAGCACACCGCGGTCGCCGAAGCCGCCGGGGATGCAGATGCCGTCGACGTCGGCGAGCTGGGCCGCCGCGCCCGCCGGGGTCTTGCAGTCGTCGGAGGTGACCCACTTGATCTTCACGCGGGCCTTGTTGGCGAAGCCGCCGGCGCGCAGCGCCTCGGTGACCGAGAGATAGGCGTCGGGCAGGTCGATGTACTTGCCGACCAGGGCGAGGGTGATCTCGTGGTCGGGGTTGTGGACGCGGTCGAGCAGGTCGTCCCAGGTCGTCCAGTCCACGTCGCGGAACGGCAGGTCCAGCTTGCGGACGACATAGGCGTCCAGGCCCTCGCCGTGCACGGTCTTCGGGATGTCGTAGATCGAGCGGGCGTCGGGGCAGGCGACCACGGCGGCCTCGTCGACGTCGCACATCAGGGAGATCTTGCGCTTGATCGCGGTGGGCACCTCGCGGTCGCAGCGCAGCACGATCGCGTCCGGCTGGATACCGATGTTCCTGAGGGCCGCAACCGAGTGCTGGGTCGGCTTCGTCTTCAGCTCTCCCGACGGGCCGATGTAGGGCAGGAGGGAGATGTGGACGACGAAGACGTTGTCCCGGCCGACCTCGTGGCGGACCTGGCGGACGGTCTCCAGGAACGGCAGGGACTCGATGTCGCCGACGGTGCCGCCGACCTCGGTGATCACGACGTCGACCTCGTCGGTCGCCATGCGCCGGATGCGGTGCTTGATCTCGTTGGTGATGTGCGGGATGACCTGCACGGTGTCGCCCAGGTACTCGCCGCGCCGCTCCTTGGCGATCACCGTCGAGTAGACCTGGCCGGTGGTGACGTTGGCGGAGCCGTCCAAGTCGCGGTCAAGGAAGCGCTCGTAGTGTCCGATGTCCAGGTCGGTCTCGGCGCCGTCGTTGGTGACGAAGACCTCACCGTGCTGGAAGGGGTTCATCGTGCCGGGGTCGACGTTCAGATACGGGTCGAGCTTCTGCATGACCACCCGCAGACCGCGGGCCTTGAGCAGCATGCCCAGGCTGGAGGCCGTCAGGCCCTTGCCGAGCGAGGAGGCGACACCCCCGGTGACGAAGATGTGCTTGGTCGTCGTGGCTTTCGGCGGCATGGCCAAGAGGGGGCTCCCGTGGTCGCGATCTGGAGGTGCGGTTCGGGGGATTCGTGCCCACCGGTCCACGGGCTACCAGGGTATCAGCGCCTCGGCGAGATGGCTTCCGGCCACGCTCCGCGCACGGGCCGCCACAGACCCGCACTCTCTCGACTCTTTCCCCCTGGTTGCTCACCCGTTCGGCCGATCCGGGTTGCCCGGAGCGGCACACAGATCATCTACGTGCGTCGTATCCTGCTCGGACACTCGCTGCCGAGCCCGGCCGGATACACGTCACCACCCCCGCACGTGATGACCGGAACAACGAGAGCTCGTCAGTTCGTTGAGCATCAATTGTCGTTTTGCCACACGGTAGGGACGACTGCTTTGCTTCACCGCTCAACGACGCATTACAACGACCCCTTGACCGCAATAAGCGACAGCCCCCGTTTCCCCGGGGGTGACGTGGCCGTTCGACTGGAGTTGCACGTGGCCGGGCGCATCGAAGACTACGCACTCATCGGAGACATGCAGACCGCCGCCTTGGTCTGCCGGGACGGCACAGTGGACTGGCTGTGCCTGCCCCGCTTCGACTCGCATGCCATCTTCGCCGGTCTGCTGGGCACCGAGGAACATGGATTCTGGCGCCTGGGCCCGGCCCACGCCTCCGACGCGCAGCCCCCGACGGCCGCCCGGCGCACCTACCGCGGCGACTCGCTGATCCTGGAATCCGAGTGGGACACCCCGCGCGGCACGGTCCGCGTGACCGATTTCATGCCCCCGCGTGACGGCGCCCCCCAGTTGATCCGCATCGTCGAGGGCATCTCGGGCCGCGTCCCGATGCGCTCGGCCCTCCGGATGCGTTTCTCCTACGGCCGTGTCGTGCCGTGGGTGCACAAGCACGACGGGCGCACGGTCGCCGTCGCGGGCCCGGACTCGGTCTGGTACGACACCGAGTGCGAGACCTACGGCAAGTCGCTGACCACGTACTCGGACTTCACGGTCGCCCCGGGTGACCGGATCGCCTTCACCATCTCGTGGCAGCCCTCGCACAAGGAGCCGCCGCCGCTGCCGGAGCCGGAGGCCTCCCTGGAGGCGACGGAGGAGTTCTGGCGGGAGTGGGTCGAGCACTGCACGTACCACGGCCCGTACCGCGAGGCGGTGATCCGCTCGCTGATCACCCTGAAGGCCCTCACCTACGCTCCCACCGGCGGCATCGTCGCGGCCCCCACCACCTCCCTGCCCGAGGACATCGGCGGCGTCCGCAACTGGGACTACCGCTACACCTGGCTGCGTGACGCGGCCATCACCCTCTCCTCGCTGCTGCGCACCGGCTACCGCGAGGAGGCCCGTGCCTGGCGCGAGTGGCTGCTGCGGGCCGTCGCCGGCGACCCCGAGAACCTGCAGATCATGTACGGCATCGCGGGCGAGCGCGAGCTCGGCGAGGCGGAGCTGGACTGGCTGCCCGGCTACGAGAACTCGGCGCCGGTGCGCGTCGGCAACGGCGCCGCCCACCAGCTCCAGCTCGACGTCTACGGCGAGGTCACCGAGGCCCTGCACCTCGGCCATATGACCGGTCTCGCCCGCAGCGACTACGCCTCCCTCCTCCAGCTCAAGCTGATCCGCTACCTGGAGCAGCACTGGGACGAGCCGGACGAGGGCATCTGGGAGGTGCGCGGCCCGCGCCGCCACTTCGTGCACTCCAAGGTCATGGCCTGGGTCGCCGTGGACCGCACCATCAAGCTCATCGAGTCCGGTGACGCGGACGGCCCGCTGGAGCGCTGGCGCGAACTGCGCGACGACATCCACCGGGACGTGTGCGAGAAGGGCTACGACAAGGAGCGCAACACCTTCACGCAGTCGTACGGCTCCAAGGAGCTGGACGCCTCGCTGCTGCTGATCCCGCAGATGGGCTTCCTGCCGCCCGACGACAAGCGCGTCATCGGCACCATCGAGGCCATCCAGCGCGAGCTGTCCACGCCGGACGGCTTCATCCTGCGCTACCCGACCTCGGGCGGCGACGAGGGCGTGGACGGCCTCCCCGGCGACGAGGGTGCCTTCCTGGCCTGCTCCTTCTGGATGGCGGACGACCTCGCGATGATCGGCCGGGTGGACGAGGCCCGCAAGCTCTTCGAGAAGCTGCTGTCGCTCCGCAACGACCTGGGCCTCCTGGCGGAGGAGTGGGACCCGCGCCTGCAGCGGCAGGTGGGCAACTTCCCCCAGGCCTTCAGCCACGTGCCCCTGATCGACACGGCCCTGCGGCTGACGGCGTCGGGGGCGTACGGCGGCTGACGCCGGGCGGTGGGCGGCTGACGCCGGGCGGCGGGCGGCGGGCGGCGGGCGGCGGGC